>JAUVNZ010000062.1 GCA_030599435.1 Gammaproteobacteria bacterium
CTACTGCGGTGATGGATCTTTTCTCCGACGAAGCCATGATCAACATCACTTGCAACATCCTCGAACCATCTACCGGCCAGGGTTACGAGCGTGATCCTCGTTCTGTTGCTGGACGCGCCGAAGCCTACCTGAAGAGCACCGGTATTGCCGACAAAGCCTTCTTTGGGCCTGAGCCTGAATTCTTCATCCTCGACGACGTACGCTGGGGCACCACCATGGCAGGAAGCTTTTACAAAGTTGATTCTGAAGAGTCTGAGTGGAACTCTGAAAAAGTCTACGAAGACGGCAACATCGGTCACCGTCCGGGCGTTAAGGGTGGTTACTTTCCCGTGCCACCAGTCGATAGCCTGCACGACATCCGTGCTGCCATGTGTCTGGCCATGGAAGAAATGGGTGTTCCAGTTGAAGTGCATCACCACGAAGTTGCCACTGCTGGCCAGTGCGAAATCGGCACCAAATACAGCACCCTGACTCAACGCGCTGACTGGGTGCAAATTCAAAAATATTGCACTCACAACGTCGCCCACGCCTACGGCAAAACAGCGACCTTTATGCCTAAGCCTCTAGTTGGTGACAACGGTTCTGGCATGCACGTGCACATGTCTCTGTTCAAAGGCAGCGATAACCTGTTTGCCGGTGATGAGTACGGTGGTCTGTCTGAAACCGCATTGTTCTACATCGGTGGACTCATCAAACATGCCCGCGCACTGAACGCCTTTGCTAACGCTTCAACCAATTCTTACAAACGTTTGGTGCCCGGCTTTGAAGCCCCGGTAATGCTGGCCTATTCAGCCCGTAACCGTTCTGCTTCTATCCGTATCCCGTTTGACAGCAACCCTAAGGGTCGCCGCGTCGAGTTACGCTTCCCTGATCCTACCGCCAACCCATACCTGGCCTTCGCTGCCATGTTGATGGCTGGCCTGGACGGCGTTCAAAACAAGACCCATCCTGGCGAAGCTATGGATAAGGATCTGTATGACCTGCCAGCCGAAGAAGCCGCTGCAATTCCGCAAGTTTGTCATTCATTCGACCAGGCCCTGGAAGAACTGGATGCCGATCGCGGCTTCCTGACTGCTGGCGGTGTTTTCACTGACGACATGATTAGCGCTTTCATTGAGCTGAAGATGGAAGAAATCACCCGCCTGCGTATGAGCACGCATCCGGTTGAGTTTGATATGTACTACTCTTGCTAAGACAGCTATATCGTTAGCTGATCAGCGCACGCTGCATCAAAAGCCCCCTCTCCTATGGGACAGGGGGCTTTTTTTATGGTCAGGATGACCTGTATGTCGCGGGAGGGCACGACTGCATGGATACAGGAGGTAGAGCAACGCAGGAGCAGTTGCCGAGGACGCCGGGAGCGACGCTGTCTAACGGCGTTAATGAGATTATTCATCCAAAAATTGTACTAACAGTCCCACTTAGCTACAGTAGAATTATGAGACCAATAACACTATCGACACTCCTGCTGCTAGGCGCGTTTACTATCACCAATGCAACAGCCGAAGTTTACAAGCACACCAACCCTGATGGCAGCGTAACCTTCAGTGATGTGCCTGCCAAAATTGACGCCAAGCCCATCGCGCTTCCACCTTCATCCACCTATTCACCACCGCCAACACGCAAATCAGAAACCAGTTCTGCACCAGTAAAAGTAGCGGTAAATTATGAATCGATTTCCATCACCAGCCCCACCAATGACACGGCAGTGCGTAATAATGCCGGTAATTTAACTATTGAATTCAATGTCAAACCAGCACTCAAACCCGGGCATTCCTACGTACTGTTAATGGATGGCAAAAATGTAGGCGAAGGACAAACAGGAAATATCAAACTTAACAATGTTGATCGTGGAAGCCACACATTCACTGTTCAAGTAGTTGATGGAGACAAAAAAATGATCATCCAGTCCACTGCCGTGGTGGTGCATTTACAGCGAGCCAGCGTCCCTTAAATCACCGTCCATTAAAACAAAGACCCTTTGACTAAATAAATTTTTACCGCAACCACCTAACCTCAATTCAACCCAAACTTGCTGTGCACCGTAATGGTGCATTCCCCACTGATTTACGCTATAGTACATTCTAGTAACGCGGTAATTTCTGTATCGCACACGAGTTGAATCGTAGCTGAATTCTATCGCTAAGTTATTGTATTTAATGTTTTTATACATAAACAAAGCTATAGCGTCATAGCCAATCTTGAGGCTGTCGCTAAACTGGTTTGGTTCTTGCTAACACCTTCAATATGTCACCGAGAATTATCATGTCACCTGAGCATTACCAACGCATTCTGGAAAATTTGTCCCATGCGGTGATGATGTTTGATGCTAACCTGAAACTGGACTACATCAACTCCGCCGGTGAAATGTTGTTTGCTGTGAGTGCTAAACGACTCATTGGCCAAAAAAGTGAGACTTTATTTCCCGCAGATAGTCGGCTGCTGGAAGCAATTAGTAAGGGCGTTGACAGCGGCCATTCCTTCACGGAACACGAAGTCATCATCACCTTACCCGGTCAACGCGAAATAACTGTCGACTACACCATTACCCCATTGGCTAAACAATTAGGACAATCCGGCCTGCTTGTTGAAATTCAACAGATGGATCAGCAAATTCGCATCGCTCGCGAAGAACATCAACTCAGCCAACAACAAACTTTTCGCGCTTTGGTCCGCGGTCTGGCGCATGAAATCAAAAACCCACTCGGAGGTCTACGAGGAGCCGCACAATTACTGGAACGTGAACTGCCCAGTGACGATCTCAAAGAGTTTACCAACATCATTATCGGTGAAGCTGATCGGCTGCAAAACCTGGTTGACCGTATTCTCGGCCCGAACACGCTACCGAAAAAAGAGTCTCTCAATATTCACCAGGTACTGGAGCACGTCCATCAACTGGTAAGCGTCGGTATTAGTAGCGACATACACATTATCACCGATTACGATCCTAGCATTCCGGATCTAATTGCAGATCGGGACCAACTTATACAGGCTATATTAAATATCGTAGGCAATGCTGTTCAAGCCATAGGCAGTAAGGGTGAAATCACCCTGAGCACACGATCCGTACGCCAGTTCACCATCGGCCATGTGCAACATAAACTGGTCTGTAGGATAGATATCGTTGATAACGGCCCGGGAATACAAGATGACATGCTGGAAAGTATTTTTTTACCGATGGTCACAGGGCGCGCAGAAGGCACAGGCCTCGGATTATCTATTGCTCAATCGCTCATAAACCAACATGGCGGCTTAATACAATGCGAGAGTCAACCGGGGAGCACTAAATTTAGTTTGTTAATACCTATTGGAACAGTACCTCTTGAATCAATGCAACCTGAATCAACATCGACTGACACAACTAATAGTCAGTCGCTGGAAACAAAAATGAGAGTTAGCACATGAGTTCATTACACAACATTTGGGTCATTGATGATGACCGCTCAATTCGCTGGGTTCTTGAAAGGGCTCTCAAACAAGCCGATATGGATGTAACCACTTTTGAAAATGCCGCTGGCGTGTTAGAGCGATTAAGAACCGAAAAACCAAATGCCATTATTACCGACGTCCGCATGCCTGGCGTTGATGGCTTACAACTGATGGAACAGATCAGCGCTCTGTATCCCGAGTTACCAGTAATTATCATGACTGCCCATTCGGATCTGGATAGTGCAGTTTCTGCTTATCAAGGTGGTGCTTTTGAATATTTACCAAAACCCTTTGATGTTGATGAAGCCGTTGAACTAGTTAACCGTGCTATACAACATAATCAAAACCTGAAGGCCGGCGAATCAATCGCAGTACTGGAAGAAACCCCGGAGATTATTGGTAAAGCTGCTTCCATGCAGGAAGTTTTTCGCGCTATCGGCCGCCTTGCCCGTTCAAAAATCACCGTGTTAATTAATGGTGAGTCAGGTACTGGCAAAGAACTGGTGGCGTTGGCGTTGCATCGCCATAGTCCTCGCACCAATAAACCGTTTATCGCGCTAAACACGGCAGCGATTCCTCGTGATTTATTAGAGTCCGAACTTTTTGGTCACGAACGTGGCGCTTTTACAGGCGCGCAAAGTGCTCGCAAAGGTCGCTTTGAACAAGCCGATGGCGGCACGTTGTTTCTTGATGAAATCGGCGATATGCCTGCCGAGCTACAAACACGTTTGTTGCGCGTACTGGCCGATGGAGTGTTTTACCGCGTCGGTGGCCATACCCCAACTAAAGTCGATGTGCGTATTATTGCCGCCACGCATCAAAACCTGGAACAACGTGTAAAAGATGGTCAGTTCCGTGAAGATCTGTTTCATCGTCTTAATGTTATTCGTATACACATGCCCGCGTTGCGTGAGAGACAGGAAGACATCCCTCTGTTGGCAAAACATTTTCTTGCCGGTGCGGCAAAAGAATTAAACGTGGATGTAAAACAGCTGGACAAGAAAGCAGAAGCTTATCTTAGCCAACTGGAATGGCCAGGCAATGTGCGCCAACTTGAAAACACTTGCCGTTGGCTTACCGTCATGTCTCCTGGGAAAAAAATTCATCTGGATAACCTGCCTGTAGAACTACAGGAAGCTAATAACCAGATCTCGTCAGGTGAACTTCAAGATGGCGATTGGGAAGAAAATTTACGCCACTGGGTCGACGCACTTCTCACCAATGGAGAACTTGCTTTATTAGATAAGGCCGTGCCACGTTTTGAGCGCATTATGATTGAGATAGCATTAAAACATACCGGGGGGCGCAAACAGGACGCTGCCAAACTTCTAGGCTGGGGTCGTAACACCCTGACAAGAAAAATAAAAGAATTGGGAATGAATAGCGCTTCTGAGAAATCTACTTAAAAACTAAACTGATTCTCCAGAAACAACTCCAGCATTTATCCCAACCTTACCTTCATACATAAAAAAAGCCGCCTTATTAGGCGGCCTTTTAAATACTTATCGTTAACAATCTATGAAATAGAACCCACACAACGAACTTTTTCATTAATATCTTTGGTTGGTTCATTGCATAGTGAATTTGTGTAAGTTGGAATAGTGTGATTCTCGCCATCAACCCTCACCAAAATGCCGCCCGATACTGCTTTGCCACTGACACCTTCTGCCAAAGCTACCACCGATGGTGTACCCCCTGTTTGAGCAGTAAAATCGGTATGGCTGTTCTTCGCGGTCACCGAAATATCCCATTTGGCCTGAGCGTTTGCTTCTTCAGCTGCTACTACGAAATCAGGTACTGTCATCATGCCAATCACAGCCAGCATAGCCATGCCCAGTACCGCTTCAATCAGAGTAAATCCACTAGATTTGTACTTCATTTTAATCTCCCAATCTCGTCCCAAAATAAGCAAATGAGCCATAATTTATCTATTTTGGTTAACGGCTGGGGTCAAAATTGCAATAGAGTAAGCAAGGCAGTTTGTGAACCAGGTCACAACTTGGGCAGCAATAGAACTATGTAAGATTAGCAATCCAGAAAAAATGATATGAAACTACGCTGACAAAATTATACCTTCTTCTATATATAGGTAACTAAACAGGGTGAAACCTACCCTGTTCTATTACGAAAGAGCGGCCTCACCACTACAACTACATTAATTTCAGACTTTCATTACCGCTACTTCGTTTCCCACCAGGCCATGGCTCTTCGCTTGGTATAATGATCGAAGGCAAAGCGGAATTTCGCATAAACACCCGACGCAGTATAGTTGGCAGCTGAGAAGTCATCATCAGTGAATCCCTCGATATTGATGCCAGCACTAATCCAGAGATTTTTGACCAGGGTATGCCCAATCGATACACCCCATGAATAGCGATTACTATTGCCTACATCAGACACCAGCATGCTAGCCTGTGCACCGACATCCCAACGAGAGTTAAGATCATGCCGATATTCGACACCAAAGAAATTAGTCGTGCCGCTATACTCAAACCCATCAAAGTTATCGATGACATGCTTGATGCCATGCATTAAGGAAACCTGGTTATCACGATCATACAGGTAGTTGGCATTCAGATTATTGACCAGCTTCCTGGTCCGAGTTATACCATCAACAGTGCGCTCAGACTCGTTTGCAAATCTGGATCGATTCAGAATGATCCACTGACTTCTAATCGGGCGATATGCCAAAGAGAATTCCAGATTTGCAGATGTACTGTTGAGCCCAGTAACTCGCTCAGTATCGAAATATTGCAGAGTTGCAGCTAAACCAAACCCTGGCGTTTGTTGCCGATAGAAACCCACTAACAATCCAAGTTTATCTTCCTGTGATCCATCACGCGATTCTGCACGGCTGGTTAGTGACCAGAGTTTTTTCCTGTAAGTAGCGCCAGCTGATAATGCCGTAAAGTCATCACTCACTGTGCCTGATGTGGGTGGCACGTTGACATTTAATGGCACATCGCCCGGATGACGCAATGTTTTGACTTGTTCAAAGCCAAAATCGAGTTTCAGGAATTGATTAACTTGCACACCCTGGGTCAAACCCATATTAGCAAAAACACGCGGGCCTGCCTCTGTAGTTTGGTTTTCGACACTGCTGGACAAAGTGGCATCCTTCCACGGTATCGCCTTCAGGCCTGCTCTTGACGTACTGCTGTCCTGGTTTTCACCCTTGGTGATTTCGTGCTCGGCAAATAACCGGGTACCTGCGGTTAACTGGTACTCACCACCGGTAATGAATCGATCTGGGTAGGCTGCATTACCATCACTATTGACCGCTTTTTCTGTGCTGGCATGTAAACTCAATTTATCACCCATGAATGACCTTTTGACAGAACCTGTCAGCAGCGTTGATTCATGACTATCTCCAATTCCGTCCTTATCTTTGGCGTAACGAGCTCCGCCTGAAATTGTATAAACATCCTGCGTATATTCAACGTTGGCATTAACTACATCACGAACGGCATTCGTGGCCAGATTTTCCTGACGGAATATTTCTGTATTTACCGCTGTTTGCTCGCTGAGTTTATAACTACCGTCGATACCGATTTTCTGTGTGGCGGTTTCACTCCCCTTCTGCTGGCCTAATCCAAAGTCACCATCCTGTCGGCGCAAATATACCTTACCATTAATACTGTCTGTTTTGGTTATGGCCTCTACAATTAAGGCGTCCCCATTGACGGTATTGCTTCCATTTTTTCTGCTGCTTTGGGCGACTTCTGCTTTTAATGTAGTCTCTTTATTAAGTTCATAACTAACATCTGCAGCCACTAAATCAGCTTCGGCACCAACACTCCCCTCATGGATCAGTGTCGCACCAAGTTCAGCGCTGGTATCAGCAGGCCTGAATGCAATGCGCCCACCGGAAGTAATTGCCTTACCCGCACCTGAGTTGACTTCATAATTCGCAACAATATATACGGGATTGAAGCCAGCATCGCGACTATAGACTGGCTCCCTGAAATACACTGTACCGTCGACAGGGTCGAAAGTGTAATCGATATATCGGCTTAACTGACGTGTTTCCAGCACCACTTCACTTCTAAAACGATCACGTATTTCGATACTTATTTTTTCACTGTTTAAAACAATATTCTTACGTGAAAGTTGATATAAACCGGATGTACCTTCTCCACGGATCTCATCTTTAACAAAGGCCTGTCTGGTTTCCGATGCAAAAGCGGTAACGGTTACCTTTTCATTCTGATACTCAGTTTTCAGACCTGTGAGGCTACGACTGTATCGACCCAGCTCGGTCACTGTGAGGCCAGTATTATAATCACCGAACATAGCATAGAAGTTATCGCTCTCTATTTTGAGGTATAACTTTTCCGTACTTTGCGCGTCATAGCGAACAGTCGTTGCATCGCCGTATAACGTGTAATACTTGTCAGGATCGATAGTTCCGAACAAACCGTTATCTGTATCTGATTTCTCCTTAGCACTATCGAAGGATGTCGTGAGTAA
>JAUVNZ010000051.1 GCA_030599435.1 Gammaproteobacteria bacterium
GCCTGACCCCGGTCCAACCCTGGCAACCATATCAACCGGGCTTTCAACCTGGGTAGTTTGGCGACCTGCCAGAGAACTTTGCCCAACACCGCTACTAAGCTGAGAAGTATCAATGCCACCACTTCCAGATGGACCCGCTGTCAAAATATTCCGTTTTACCGTTTTTGCAGCAGCTACACCCTTGGCCAGAGGCCTGCTCTTGTTGAGTGTTGGAGCATCTCGTAAATCTGCAAGCTCGTCAGAAAATGCTAGCAAGCCAGCACTGGCTGCTTTTTTCCTAGCTTCAGCCACCTTATCTACCTTAGGCTTCTCTTTTTTCTTTTCTTTTTTCTTTTCTTTCTTTTTCTCTTTTTTCTTTTCTTTCTTCTTTTCTATTTTCTTTGGCACAGGTTTAGGCGTTTGCTTTTCCAATAACAGCTGTGCCAGCCGTGGCGGCAGCTTTTCTACCTTATATTTATCCACTTCTGGCAAAGTAATAAAAGGAATCCCCAGGCTAAATACAATTGCCAACGCCATCGTAATGGAAAGCGTTTTTCTGAAACGACCTTCATCCTCATCCAGATGATGCCAGGGTAATATATATGAACGATAAACGAGTACAGACACGACCGAATTACCCTTTATCCCGCGCACGCAATACAGCAAGTGAAATATTGGTGTAATTTGCCTTGGTGCAGGTCAACATTATTTTTTTCAGCAGGGCAAAGGGGATTTTTTTGTCGCCCATTATTGTAACTTCTAGTGGAACGGGTTTTCCATCCACTGTTCTTTTGCGTACTGTTCTTAAGGACAAACGTAAGAGCTCATCCTTTAGTGATTTAATTTCAACATTATCAGCTAGTACCACATCGGACACCGTGGTAACTTTTCTTCCCTGCACAATGATATCTTTCTCCCCTACAATGATAACCACTGTTTCTTTAGGCAATTTTTCAGAAACAGATTCAGGAAGTTTTATTTGTTTTGCGCTTGGTAAATCCTGAACTGAAGAGGAACTGACCAACAGGAAAAAAACCAATATAGTGAAGATGTCCATCAGGGACACCATATTTAACGTAGCAGAGCGTTTTGATCGCGCATGATGACGCGACATTCGTTTGGCACGGCGAGACTCACTCATGGGGCATCACCAATGGCTATGAGTGGAAATAGCTCCTTCGTCACAACTGATGTCACATCAACCGCTTTTACCTCGCGAACTGTGTCCATCGCTTTGATTAATATTTCATATTCAATGTTTGGTTCAAGCAAAATGCTAATATTTTTCTTCTCTGGGAATCGTGTTTTTATCTTTACCAGAATATTGGAAAGCGCTGGAAAATCGTGTTTTCCATTAACTCGTTTAATAACTTTCACTACACCGCCAATGGAGTCCGACACGACCAACCTATCCTGACGAACAATTACATCAAAATTGCGTACTTTCTTTTGATCTTTCTTGGTTTGCGGTTTTGAATCAGGCGGGAGATTTAGTTCCAGAACACTGAATTGTGAAAATGCCGCAGACAATAGCAGGAACGGTATAAGCACCACCATGAGATTCAGGAAGGCAGTAACATCAAGCTCCGACGTTTTACGACGGGCGCGTCTGACACGTTTTCTGACTGACATACGAAGTCGTCCTGCTTAATCTACGCTATGCGGATTCTTTACGAGATTCGGTAATCGAGTTCAGGAATTTTACCGTTGCCATTTCCATACTATCGACTATCTCAGTTGTTTTGGTTTGCAATACTGTGAACATCAATAACAGCGGGATGGCTGCCATCAAACCAAAAGCCGTGGTATTCATAGCTACCGAGATACTGGCAGAGAGTAAATCTGCTTTATCGGCGGGGTTAGCATTTGCCACTGCGTTAAAGGCCTGAATCAGACCAATAATGGTACCGAGCAAACCCAGCAAAGTAGCTATATTCGCAAAGGTGGCAAGGTAGTGTGTGCGTTTTTCAAGGCGGGGGATAACTTCCATTAGCCCTTCTTCCATGGCAATTTCGATATCATCACGTTGCTTGGTCATGCGTAAGCGACTCAAGCCATAAGCCATGATCTTGCCTACTTCAGAACTGGACTTACTACTAAGAGCCATCGCCTGATCATAATTATTGGCTTTGACCAGTGGAACAATTTTATTCCACACGCTGCGATTTTTTAGCTTGGCCATACTGAGATACGTATACCGCTCTATCGCAATTGCCGCGCCCAACGCAAACACCACCATGATGGGGTACATGAATGCCCCACCATCCTGGAAGAATTTTACGATCGCGTTAAAGACATCCATACATTTCTCCTTAAAAATAACAAACTGTTTTTGGCGTGTACCACATATATGCCAGAAGCAAAATTCTGGCCATTTTTCAATGTGTTACTATGTCATAGTTCAAAAACGAATTGTTGATTGATTTCACATTTCCTGAATATTAGTTCGGTAAATCAGATATTAACTTTAATCAAAATCCACCATAAGCAATAAAACTTCATTTTTCTCTCTTGAAACCATTTCATGGTTATCTATCTAGCCCTATTTACCGCCAACCCCTTCTCCATAAAGCATGCCGTAATACTGTACTTGCCGACGAAAAACATCTCGATCCAGTGCTTCCATGCTTGTATCAAATGATCTACTACCCGCACCTACCGATAGAGAGCCCAGACGGGCACTTTTCCAGGGAACAATGTATAAAACTTTCGGCAATTCCCGGCTACCCTTTATAGAAGTATCATCAAGCTTTATTCGATCTTCCCCATAGGCAGCCGAAAGCATCCCGATAGAGATCAGTAAACATGAAATCAGAACAATAATTAATTTTTTATTCTGCGGCCCAGTTCGATTATCCATCCCTTTACCTTTTTATCCTCTTCTTCAGTCAGCGCCTGATATCGTTTGTAATGTTTCAAGGCTTCGGGCAACTTGCCCATATACAGCTCAAGTAAGATACCGTAGTTAAGATGTGCATAAGCGTAATTTGGGTCCGCCCGCAAGGCCTTTTCATAAAACCCCTGCGCCTGTTTAAATTCACCCTTAGCTCGGCTAATAATGCCCAGGTAATTCAAACTAACAACACTACCCGGATTTATTTTTAACGCACTTTCAAAGGCTAACTTTGCCTTCTCAATATTCCCTTCACGATAATGAAGAATACCCAAATTATTGTGTGGCCCAGAAAACTCTGGATGATTTTTGGCAATATTTTCAAATTGTTTTTCAGCTCTTGATGTATTGCCAGCTCGCATAGAAACCAGCGCCATCTCATAAGCAGCTGTAGCTTTAGGGTCTACCTTGGGGGGCGCTTTATCCGCAGCTCTAACAAAGTCAGACGAACCATCAGAACCGGTTGTAACACAGCCTGCCAACAAAAAGGCCAAAACAAGCATTAAAAGTATTCGGGCATTCATTTAATGACGTCTCCAGGCTATCACCGTGCAAGAATTAGTAGTAAATAAAATTCGCATCAGACTCACCAACTTCTGTTTTAGAATAACGAACCGGACTGAGGCTCTTTAATTTGCTCAGGCTTTTCTTAACCCATCCATCATAAATCCCATCAGCAATACGGCCCATATTTGATTCATGAATGTTAATAGACTTTTCCTCAAAGGGGTAGGCTTGCTCTTCGAGAAGAATATCGTACTGCTCCAGCTCTTCGCCCGATAAGCCTGCTGGACGTTCAGACTCCATCAATTCTCGCCCAAAATCATTGTAGATTTCTGCCAACCAATAGACAGATGCGGTTGTCACTTCAGCCACCCCATAGTCAGCCGCAGCAGTAAACGCATCTACCGCGGCCTTCATCTTCTGTTTCTTGAGTTTCAAATTCTTTTTAAGCGGCTTAACCAACTTGACTCTCTGGAATGATTTCATCGCAGGATCTGCCAACTCTAATGTTGCCTTTGCAGAAAGATACTGGGTACGTGGCGTGCTACCAGATTTATTCGATTTATCAATTTCTATTATTTCTCTTAACCAGTAATGACGGTTTTTAGTTGAGCTCTGTTTCAAATAGATATCAGCAATTTTTTGGCGCGCCTCTGTTGCTCGCTCCATGGGATCTGGAAATCTACCGATAAAACTTTTTAGACTGGCCAACAATTGTTTATCACTATTCGCCTTCTCATATAACTCAATAGCCTGCCATAGTGCTGCACTTTTATCTTCTGGTGATTTTTTATTTTTCGATATACCTTCTAATTCATTCGCGGCTTTCACGTGCTGCTTGGTTTCCAGATAAGCCATGACCAAATTCTCAGGCACTCTTTTAGCTAAAGGATGCTTAGGGTAGGATTTTCGAAATTCAACAAACTTTCCTGCGGCGGCTGACCAATTTTTTGCGGCTAGCATACTAGTCGCGATATCGAACTTTGCGGTAACAACAAAAGGCGAACCAGGCGATACCTTAATAACTCGCGAAAACTGCTCAATGGCTGCCTGATACTTTCCTTTGGATCTCAAATACTCACCCTGCTTATAGACTGCTGCTGCAAGACCTTCCGTTAAAGTTTTTCTGGTTTTATGTTTTTTAGGCAAGAGGCTAATCGCTATCTTAAATGAAACTTCAGCTCGAGCGTAATCACCCTTCTCAAATTCTGAACGCGCGATAATATTCCATGCTATGCGGCGTGAGGCAGCATTCGTTTTTCCGGTCAACTCCAGAATCTGACGTGCAGCAACAGAAGCCTGGCCATATTTTTTTAATGCAAACATATCCTGAGCAGCTTTAGTCAAAACACCCGGCGCCCTCTTATCACCCGGAAATTTTTTACCGAAACGCAAAGCACTACCGACAACCATACGACTCCAGGATTCCTTTTTCTTACCCTGTGAATTCTTTTCCAGCTTTGTATATGACAGAATCGCGGCATAACCAGCCTCTGCATTATTCCCAAAACGACGATACTGGTACGCGGTTTTCTCAAATTCTTTGGCGGCCAACTCATACTGGCCAGCCTCAAATAACAATTCTGCATAAAGAAAGTTTAACTTGTGAGCATTTCTGCTTTGACCAAACCATTTTAAATATTGTCGATATGATAAGAATGCTCGCTGATAGTTTTCCATACTCTTGGTTTTTTGTGCAGCGGCATGATAATGCTTGACAACTTCTTCTAAATTCATATTTAGCGCAACTTTTAAACCAGCGAGGATTGTTTTTTCCTGTTCCTGAAAATGTTTCCAGTATTCACCATTAATACGATATCGCTTTATAAATTTCTCTTTCAATTCAATAAGCAGACTAGCGAAACCTGCTTTTGCATAGGTTTCAATAGCTTTGAGATCAAAAACATAAGCCTTGGCATCTAAAGGATAAACCTCAGAAAAAGTGGCATAGGTATCAGCAGCATCTTTTACCCTGCCTTTATCAACATAAAATTCGGCCAATTGTTGATAAATACGAACTTCATAATCCCGGCGCCCAGCATTCTCAAAATGTTCTTTAACTGCCTCAGCTCCTCCAATTTCATTAAAACTAAGAATCACTGCACGGAACACATCACCAACCAATTCCTCATCACCACGACTTAACTTAGTTTTGCCGCTCTTAATATTCTTGCCTACATACCCAAGCTTTCGATTAATTAAACCAAGAAAGGAGCCCAAAGCTTGTTTGTATTTTGATTCTCTAAACAACGACCAACCATGCTTGGTTAATGCTTTATCGTAATAAATTGAGCCAGGACTTGTTCTTAACACCTGACCATATGAATTTGCAGCCTTCTTAAATTGACGCATATCAAACCTCAACTCACCTTGACGAAAATACAACTCATCTCTATTAGAGGCATCAGGAGAAACTGCCAATAAATTCGTCAAAGCAAGCAAAGCTTTTTTCGGCTGCCCTGCAGTCTCATAGGCTTTTGATAACTGGTATAACAAAGCCACATTCTGTGAACCATTACCTGATATTTTTAAAGCGTCTTCATAAAGTTTAATGGCGCCACGGTACGTTATATCCTTCAAGGCCTGGACATCAGCCTCAGCACCTTTCTGACCCTGGGAATATCCTTCTAACTGCTTTCGAAAACGTTCATCACTGCGCTCCATTTCAAGATCTGCCAAGCGGCGCAACGCCTCAACTTTTTGCGCCTTCTCTTTGGTCCCTGCCATGTACTCCCAATAATTATCCATTGCCTTATCGCGAGCACCAACAACTGGTGCATCAGTATCAATCTTGATATCGAGCTCCCCCAATTCGCCCAGATTGCCTAGCGTTTCAGTTTCTTCAGTTGACGCGCAGGCTGTAACAAGTAAAGCAATCGCTAACAAAGAAACGGGGAGGATGTAAAAGTTTCTCATTTACTGTCACCCCAGCGCTTAGCTGCGTAATCATAGAGCTGGGCCATGGAAAATTGTGCGTCAGCCGCATGACTCACCAATTGCTGTTTTCGATTTTCCAGTTCT
Organism: Gammaproteobacteria bacterium; assembly: GCA_030599435.1. Next base: position 6,398 of record JAUVNZ010000051.1, read on the forward strand.
TTCAATGATGATTCTTTAAGATGAATACGCAACTGACTCACTAAATTAATCAACCGGGACTGAAGCCTGGCGATACGTTTTGTCATAGAACGCTTTTGTTTGGGGGTAATATTTCCGCCTTCATTGACTTCTGATGACCAGTGTTCCAACCGCCCCAACGCCAACCGTACCCGAGAATAATTTTTAAGTGTCTCCTGAAACTCATGAGTGGCAAATAGCTGCCATAAATAACGACCGCCTGGAGTAGCTGGCAGTTTAGAAACGAGCCACTGTTTATTTGTACTCTGAGTACTAATGGTACGAGCGAGGCTATCCACCAACACACCACTGTTTACCGTATCTTTTGCTTTATTAACTTGATCCAGCTCTTTTTTATAGGTTGCTAATGCATTTTTGTAATATTCAATAGCTTGTTTGTAAGCAGTAAGTTTGCCAAAAGCGAAAGGGACGGCCAATAAGGCATCCTGGACAGATGGATCACTGGCATTACGCTTAATTAATCTTAACCAGGGCACCAGGGATTTTTTATGCTCTTCCCTTGCGGAGTAAACTCGTCCCAATCCTAATAGTGCTTTGCTTGACATTGGCCCCTGTAATCGAGTTTTCAAAAAATATTGTTGGGCCTTCTCTGGTTCCTGTTTACTTAGATAATCAAAAGCCAGAGTTAAGTTTGCCTTGTCGCGTAACGAGTAACTCTCCTCATCTTCAGCTGACATCGTCCCAAGCTCTTCTAATAAACGACGCCCTTCCTGCTCCTGACCTTGTTGAAACAAAGCTACACCCAAATTAAAACGTCCATAAGTTGCCCACACAGATTTTTCACTCAACTGTTGAACCAGTGATTTTTCTCCTAACTGTTTTAACTTAACTACTGCCTCGTCAAACTGGTTTTGCTCCATCAACAACATAGATGAGAGCAACAAACGTTCCTGTTGGGCTTCGTCAGGTAAATCACCATTTATGTGTTGCAAAGAATTTAGTGCTTCTTGACCATGGCTACGCTGATACTGCACCCGCGCCAGGTTATACCAGGCTAGATTGCGCACTTCCTGAGATTGATTACTCTTTGCCAGCGTCTTAAAAATTTTTGCGGCTTTGTAGTGTGAACCGTAGTCTAAGTACATTCCACCAAGCACAAGTTGCAACTGCCCCGAGCGTTGCTGTACTCGCCCCTGCTTTGAATCTGCCAGCAGCTGTGTAATCGCAGCAAATGGTTCTCCTAGCATTGCATCGTATTGCGCAGCTCGAACATGAGGGTCGACGATATGCTCCCAGCTAATGGAAGCGGCCACAGAAACGTTCGCCCATACACTCATCACCAGGAAACCCGCAGCACTTACCCAAAAAGATTTATACCGAGTATTAATATTGAGACCAGTGGACGGCATAGATTATTTCCATTCTCTGATCGATAGACTGGGGAAGATTTGATTTCTACCGGTGGCTACACGCAACTCCACGACAGAACGTCCTGCGCCGATAACTATTTTCTGGGTCGCTTCGCGCGCAAAATCTGGGTCATTAGGAATTTTTCCGAACAGGGATACCGATAATTCATGCGAACCGGGAGGTACATCGTCCCAAAATAAACGCTGACTGCCGCCATTCATCAACGCTAGCACTTCTTCCTCTTCATACTGATGATACGAAACCGTGCGGTTATCAATGTTTAGCTGAATAGCATCTAACTGGAAAAATTTACTCTTATCCACGGATACCAGCACCAGCAGCTGGTTTTTAGATGACAACTCACGTGATTCCTCCAGGATGGCCATGTCAGCGCCCAGAATCACAACCTCATTGAGTGTTTTCTCAACCGCTGCATCCAGACGTTTAAAATCAGCCTCAGCAGCAAAAACCCCTGCCGAGAATGTAAATATAGCGACAGCACCCGCTAACCAACCCGCCAGCGTATGCCATTTATCACAAGCTTTTTCCATAGTATTCCGCATGGGTATAGTCATTTACTCCGAGCATACCCCATCAATCCCACAAGCCAAAGCCCATGGGCAACAATCAACCTGCTCATATATCACTACTTCGAATATGCTCCACCAGCCCAAAAAACCCTGAAAAATGCCTTAATAATGATTTTTATCGTGTTCCTTATTGGCGTATATTGGTCTTTTCTCAACCAACAAACTCAAAATA
>JAUVNZ010000207.1 GCA_030599435.1 Gammaproteobacteria bacterium
CTTGTCAGCATTCTTCGTAGAACTCTCCTTTCAAGTACAATATGACCCATGAGCGGGACACCAAACCAACTCCTGGGCGGCCTGACGCCAGAGACCTTCCTGACCGACTACTGGCAAAAAAAGCCTCTACTGATACGCAATGCCATTCCCGATTATAAATCCCCCATTGACCCCGATGAGCTGGCCGGGCTTGCCTGCGAGGATGTGGTGGAATCTCGTCTGATACTTGAACGTGATGGCCCTCATCCATGGGCACTGGAACACGGCCCATTTGCCGAACAACGCTTTGCTGAATTACCCGAAAGCCACTGGACCTTGCTGGTCCAGGAATGCAATAAGTACGTCCCCGAGCTGGCAGCACTCATGGATCGCTTTGATTTCATTCCGAGCTGGCGCGTGGATGACGTGATGGTCAGTTATGCACCGGATCAGGGCACGGTTGGCCCGCATACTGATCAATACGATGTCTTTTTACTTCAGGGTCTGGGCAAACGTCGTTGGCAAATTAGCACCGACAACGTTGATAACAAAAACCTCTTACCCGATCTGGATCTAAGCATACTGCAAGATTTTGAGCCCACCGAAGAATGGATACTGGAACCGGGCGATATGCTCTACCTGCCACCAGGCATCGCGCACCATGGTGTCGCAACGGAAGATTGCATGACGTATTCCATAGGATTTCGGGCACCATCTCATGCCGACATAATGACAGGCTTTATTGATGATATTGCCAGCAAACTCGGTAATGAGCAGCGTTACAACGACCCTGATTTAAGCTTGCAACAACATTCCGGCGAAATTTCCAACGGATCTTTGCTAAAAGTACACGAAATTATTCGCACAGCAACTTCTGATAATAAAGCTATTGATTCCTGGTTTGGCCGCTTTGTCACCGAATCAAAATCCGGCGAAACTGCCACCGAACCAGAGCAAACATTGACACCTGAACAATTTATCAAGCTGTTTCTTGAGCATGGGAAAATAGAACGCAGTGAGTATGTACGTTTCGCCTTTGTTACTCAGGATAATGCAACCATTTTATTTATTGATGGCCAACAAATACCCCTCACAAATGAGCTAAACTTTATAGCACCACTGCTTTGCGATAAACGCCAACACAGCTATGCCGAACTGGCTAATAATTTGGCACAGTCTGACTTTACATCCTTACTGACGGAGTTATATAACGCGGGCTATGTCACCTTCAACAAATAACAAAGATCCAGAAAATACCTTCCAGGTGGATCGAGTCACCTGGAAGGATGCAGAAAATGATCTACGCACACTACGCGAGCTAATTTTCATCCGCGAACAAAATGTACCGCCCGAACTTGAATGGGATGGTAAAGATGAAGATTGCGTTCACTTGCTAGCGCGGGATGAAAAAGGCCGTCCTATTGGCACATCACGTATGACAGCAGATGGTCACATTGGCCGAATGGCTGTGATTCGCGCCTGGCGCAAAAAAGGTGTTGGCAGCAAAATGTTGACGGCACTCACCACCATTGCACGAGCTCGCCAATTACCTCGTGTAAAACTTGATGCGCAAATTCAGGCTGTCACATTTTATCAACAACATGATTTCATGACCCAAGGAGTTGAATTCATGGATGCCAACATTCCTCATAGACATATGGTACGTATACTTCCCAGCCTTGACGAAGGTCTAAACATTAACGATTTACAAAAACAAATATTGGGTGTGAATCGGGAATTAATCAGACTAGAAAGTCGTGACGACAATCGCCTGGCGGCAAATCATATGGTTGAACAAGGCCAGCATTCATTACGACTATTCACACCTAATTTAGACCCACGTATTTTTGATACCAGTGAATTTATAGAAGCAGTGAAAAATCTTGCTTTGGCATCATCACAGTCTAAAATTTACATTCTCATTAAAGACCCGACGTTGGCAGTAACACACGGCCACCGCATTGTTGAATTGGCCAGAAAACTCAGCAGCCATATCTTTATTCATCGTGTCGATGAAGAAGACCAGGATAGACCTGATAGCTACATGATCGTGGATGATGTCGGTATTATTCACCGACCGCATGCGGACAGGTATGACGGTAGCGTCGAATTCAACAACCCCGGAGAAGCTCGTCTTTTAACTAAACAATTTAAAGACTCGTGGGAACGTAGCGTACCAGAACCCGAGTTACGTCGGCTGCACCTATAACCAGGATAACCCGATAACATATTCAATGCGTTTTCTTTTTCTTAGCACCCTGTTATTTCTTGGATTTCCTATCACAGCTTCGGCTTTAGGCAATCACCCCGAAGCCGGAACCTGCCCCACTGAAAAACCTCACTTCGCTATTTGCACACACAGCTTTCACAACCTGGAAGGTTGGTACAGCAGCAATTGCCACGCAACACAGGAAGCCGCGCAGAAAGACGCGGATGAACACGCCAAAAAATATCATAAGGGAAACTCACGCTGGACGGGGATTAGCAAGCAGCGTTCATCTGGATACAACTAGAAACACTCAAACAGGGCTCTCGGATGGCTGCTTTGCAGCGATAGCGGACATTCGAGTATTACAGCGGGAATACACTCACATTCTCAAAAGCGGACATTCAATAACGACTGCTTAAACGGTGGGGGCATATTGGCGCGATTTTTTGCGTCTTTTTGCAAAAACCGCGACAGTATGCTGAATCCGATTTGAAGCGCTTGTTATATATTGCCTATTCAAATGGTCCGCAAACCAATGCTCGCTTTACTCCAGCTGTTAGAGTATCTATCCCTTCGATTAATTTTTCTCTTCTAATTAGAACATCTGTAATTTGACTTGAATATTTTATAGCACTCTCTCTCATCATTCCCAACATTGGCCAGCCCCACAACGCTGAAACTGTAACTTCCTCTTTAATAAAATGAGGCTCAGTTAAAAATGTGCAACTAAGTACGGATTCAACAGCGCTTCTATTGGACTCACTTCCCCCTACAAGGTCAATCACAACTGAGCCTTTGGGGATTACTCTTTTTAGATGGTCATTACTTATAAGATAAGTGATACCTCTTAGCTCCGGTGGTAGTTCTGCACCATTTACAACCAAATCAACATCTTTTAACCAAAAATCAATTTTATCTTTAGCTGTTTGGGTGCGACCTAAAACATTGATATTTTTGAAGCCTTGATTATATATTTCATGCATTGCGCCGTTTGCCACATTACCATAACCCAACACAACAACTTTTGCTTCACAGATATCTAATTGAGGTTTATTTTCTTTAAGTAGTTTAATCCCATACCTTGCGCCTGCTTGTCCTGTCTCATGAAGGCACTGAATTCTTCGTAAACCAAATTCAGAAGGTGTATGTGTTTTTCTATAATCAGCAATTGCCACATCCCCACATTTTAATTCAAATTCATGAAGGTCAAAAATATTAGAATTGGCCTCTTTTAATTTTTCAATTAATCCATTTGAATTGTTAAAATCTTCACTATCATAAAAATACAGAGTTTCGCTACCTGTCTCTTTTAACTCTTCAAATTTTACATATTTATGTAAAATATTTAGTGAATGGGGATTACGGTTTCCTGCCCTTCTTATAGCGCCCGCTAATCTTTCATTTCGACCTATAACAAATATTTTTAGATTTCCAATTGTTTCATTATCAATAAAACTTTTTAATGCTTCAGTCATCGCAGTCCGTGCTAATATCTGCTCATCGGTTTGTACTTTTGGAGATTCAAGAATCTC
>JAUVNZ010000158.1 GCA_030599435.1 Gammaproteobacteria bacterium
AATCGTATGACTACGGTTGAGGGACTTTTTGGTGCAGGTGATGCGGTAGGTGGTACACCACACGCATTCTCATCAGGTTCTTTCACTGAAGGTCGTCTGGCTGCTAAAGCTGCCTGTAAATATATCGATGATGGCAAAGCAGACGGTATCAATGTTTCTGATAAGCAAATTGCAGATCTTAAAGAAAAGATTTACAAGCCAATGGAAACGTATACCGTTTATCGTAACGAAATAGTTGCGGGTTCTGTTAACCCTAACTACATCAACCCACGTCAGGGTCTTGATCGTCTGCAGAAGATGATGGACGAGTACTGTGGTGGTTTTGGTGTTAACTACATGACTAACGAAAAGCTCCTGCAAATTGGTCTTAAGAAGATGGCAATTTTCGGTGAAGATTTGGAAAGCATCGCTGCAGAAGATATCCATGAGTTATTACGTGCATGGGAATTGAAGCATCGTTTCCTTACTTCTGAAAGTGTATTCCAGCATACCTTGTTCCGTAAGGAGACACGTTGGCCTGGTTACTACTACCGTGGTGATGCGATGAAGTTAGATGATGAAAACTGGCATGTATTAACAGTTTCACAACGTGATCGTGAAACAGGTGAATACACTATGGAAAAAGCGCCTCTTTACCACCTGGTAGGTGATGCTGAGGAATAAGCAAATAACGGCTTAATTATGTAAGCCAGTTAACATATTTGCGTTAAAAAAGGACCGGCATGTTTAGTGTTGGTCCTTTTTTTATCTATTTGTAGTGTGGTTTGGCCACGCTGTAAATAATATTAAAAAACATTGTGTTTTTTAATGGAGATAATTAGATGAATATTATTGAAAAAACAGATGAAGAGATTTTAGAGCTGGCGCACCCGATGTGGGCTGATCTTGTCAAATACTCGAATGAAGGTAACTATGGTGCTTTCACTCGAAACTTTTCAACTGCTATGCAAATGGGTGCTAATGAAATAGAGATGGGTAAGCAGTTTGCAAGAAGCGATCTGGCTAAAAATCTGTCAACAGAATATGAATATCTTGGCATGATACGCCGTGGTGAACATGTATCGGTTCTGTATAAACAAACAAACAGCAAGGATGGAGCTGAATGGCTGGGCAGACTGGTGCTGGGTTATGAAAATGACAAGGTAAAAATCTTTGGTGCTACGCTGTTCTAAGACGGTTCTATCTAAAACAGGTTCTCTTTTATGTCAGATACAATACAAAACGAAAAATTCGTTGAAATAAATTATAAGGTCATCGATAAAAAAACCGGTGATGTACTTGTTACCGTTGATTATCCTCTCGGTTATGTTCATGGTGTGAATGATGTTATGTCTGAACAGGTGACAAAAGAACTCGATGGTAAAAAAGTGGGTGATATTATCGAAGTGCCAGTTGACACTAAACAGTTATATGGTGAGAGAGATGAATCGCTGGTGTTTACCGATCGCATCGAAAATGTCCCGGAAGAATATCGGGAAATCGGTATGACCATCACCATGGAAAATGAAAAAGGCGAGCCCAGGAATTTTATCGTCACTCGCTTCGATGACGAAACATTAACAGTCGATGGAAATAATCCACTGTGTGGTAGAGAAGTAATTTTTGCGTTGGAAGTGTTGACCATACGTGAAGCAACTGATGAAGAAATCGACCTTGGTGGAGCTGTAGGTGCTGACCCGGACTTAAATGAAATTCTCAAATAATTATATATTTTATCCAGATAACAGGGCGTTAGAGCAGGCGATAGCCTATTCTTTAAACTTACTTTCAGCAGAGTTAGCTGAAGATGCCAGGCTTGATGACAAGGTCACTGTTGCTGATAATTTTCTTTACACACGGGGCAATTTCGAACAGCACCGTTTCAGCTCCAATATACTTGATAGCGCACGTGAGGCACTTGAGGCTGTACTGACAGAAGAATATCGAGCTCAGGAACCTTTGGCATGGGCCGAGACACAGAATAGTCTTGGCAATATACTCGCGGCACTAGGGCAACAGCAGAGAGATGTTGATTTGTTTGAAAAGGCAATTCAATCATTTAATAATGCGCTTGAAGAATTTACTCAGGAAAAATCTCCACTAGACTGGGCATCAACACAATATAACCTGGGAACTGCAACGCAAGCTCTTGGCAGGCAGGAGAGTAACTCGAAGTTATTGAAAGCATCCGTTGATGCCTATACCAATGTATTACTCGAATGGACTCGTGAACAGATGCCGTTTGAATGGGCATCAACCATGCATCAGTTAGGTGACACTTTTCATGCTTATGGTAAGGTTCTCAAAGGCAATCGAAATTTGCAGAAGTCCGTTGTCGCTTATAAGAATGCACTTGCAGTGCTCGATGCAGATACTTCAGCGCTGGAATTAGCCGCTACGCATAATAATCGTGGTGCGGTACTGCATAATTTGGGCCAGTCAGAAGAGAATGCCGGGCGCATGGAAGAGGCAATCAGGTCTTATGATACGGCTTTGACGGTATGCATGGAGCAACAACTCCCCATTCATCTTGCAGTAATCTGCCGGGTAAATAAGTCTACTGCACGAGGGGAGCTGGCTGAGTTAACGAAAGATTTGGCTTTAGCGGAAGAGACGGCAGATGACTTTGAAATGATTACAGAGTTATTTCACGCCTCCTTGCAGCCTCTCTGTTTAAAACACTGCGAGGAGCAGCTGAAGAAGGCGCATTCGCTGGTAAACGAACTTAGCGACATTTGATAAAATTAAATCCGCTCAGAAAGTTTATACTCCACATTAATAAATGCGCCAATATCTGCCAGAAAGCGGATAGTTCTTGCGCCAAAACCGACCTCCGGGCAGGATTCATCTTTATCAACGGACAAAGTTAGCACTACTCCCATCCTGGGAGCCAGGTTTTAGCATTTACACACTTCAAGAATTTTTTCTTCAATCGGTTCAAGCTGCTTTATGATGATGTCCGTCAAAGCATAAACGTCCACTTCTATCTCGTCACTAGTGACAGTATCCGTTGATAACTCCCATGAACTGATTACGGGTTTGTCCAATCCGCTGCTGGCACCGGCACCATTGACTGTGGTGGGTTCTATGCCAAGCAGGCGTGTGATGTCATCCGGGTTGAAATGATAACCAGCGAGTGCGAAGTATGCTCGCCCTTTGTTCGAAGCCAAGATTTTTTCCTCGTGTAAAAACTAGATATAGCATCAGATTATAGCGTGTAGGGTGAATAAATGTTGTATTTACCTTTATCCGGCCTGCCAGACTAACAATATATTATCATTGTGAAATCTGAGGTGTACAGATCATGTATGCCTGCAGTATTTTTGAACACCGTGGCCACGAAAACCCGGAATGTTTTACCGATTATTGTTCAACATTGAATGGCCGTATCCGATGCCGACCTATATATTTTTTTTTCTAAAAATGAGAAAATGTATGGCTAGGGATAGTTTTCAGCTGTAATTTCTTGCAGTGGCTGTCTCCGCTTCATAGAAAAAGGTGATTTATGAGTGATGCACCATCAACCAGGCCTAAAGTTCCTACGGGCCAGACGCGCTACCTGACAACCCGTCAGAAAGAGGCGAATGAAAAAGGTTACGTTGGGTACGATACTATCTGGGAATCTTTTCAGAAAGAGGTCGAATATACTACCCCTAAACGGCCGTAAGACACTCGGCTGCGCGATCACAAAAGGTCGTGCGGCCACTTAAACTTGAATTTAGTCTGCGATACGTTCGCTTCTTCTAGCGTGCTTTCTTTCTCCCGTTCGAGGAGTTAATTTTTTGCTTTTGCATACTTGTAGGAATTTTCTTCAATCGGTTACAGTTGCTTAATGACAGTATCCGTCGATAACTCCCATTAACTGATTGCAGGTTTGTATAATCCACTGCTTGCACATACTTGCTACACTGCTTCATAAAGATAAATAAAGGCTATTTTAGGCCTTAATCAGCCAAGTTTATGGCGTAACCCGTCAATCATATTTTTCTCATTTGCTCTAATATTCAGCTGTTGAATCTATTGGGGACAGACTGATGAGTAAACACGAAATACAAAATTATGGAAAAAAAGATCTCGTGGATCTGGCGAGTTTCTGGCGCCGGTTAATAGACGAGCTGGAAATGAAAAATCCGGACGATGTATTACCTGAGATGCGTGAAGCACTGGCTGAAACTGAAGCCTGTCTTGAGGAGCTGGCATCTGCCAGTATTTAATACTATGTATTACACAATTTTTAGTTCAGCATTATTTTCCTTTCGGATGGCTAAGGCATACTCCACTATTGCTGTGCTGTCTGCAGCATTGCTTTTCAGCTCATCAGCATCTTCAGCGGATGCTCAAGCCTCAGTTGTTGACAATGGCCAGTGCGTGATCCTGCTGCATGGTCTGGCACGGACCAGTCATTCTATGGATAAAATGGAGCAGGCTCTGGTTGATGGAGGCTACACCACTGCGAATATCGATTACCCTTCCCGTTCGATGAAGATACAGGATCTGACGGTATTGGCGATGAATGAGGGGCTCAATGCTTGTCAGTCAAAGGATGCAAGTGCCATTCATATTGT
>JAUVNZ010000127.1 GCA_030599435.1 Gammaproteobacteria bacterium
ATCGATCTCACCGTTGCGTAATGCCTCAGCCATTTCCGCGAAGGAAGCAAACTTTAACGCCTTAAACCAGACCCCATCAGCTTTCTTGCTGGCAAAATCCAGGATCGGGGCGGCAAGATTAGTAATAACCGGCATATAACCCATGGTAACAACTCTGCGGTCTTCTTCTTCAGAGTTAACCGCATCATTCAAAACAACAATAAAAATCAGCCACGACAGTAGAATAGCCGTAACTTTCCAGGAGGTGGGAAGCTGATCTAACAATGATGTTATCTTGTTGCCCATTTGTTATCGCTTATTACGTTCAAGGTCAGGCCACATAACTAACACCCAGCATTAAAAATATCTCATCCCGCAAATCAGCCAGACCGGGGTCTTTGACAATGTTACGAGGACGAGGGAAATCAAGTCTACGTTCCATTTTAACCATGGTCGGCCTTTCACTCAGCACAATAATTCGATCAGCCATGACCAGTGCATCTTCAATAAAATGGGTTACCATTATCATGCTCTTGCCGATGTATTCGTGTATGTTGACCACCTCTTCGCGTATTTTTAAATGTGTGAAATAATCCAGACCAGTAAATGGCTCATCCATAAACAATAAATCAGGCTTAATCGCTAACGCCCGCGCCAACTCCGCCCTGCGCTGCATACCACCAGACAACTGATAAGGGTAGTTATGTTCAAAGCCGGATAATTCAACCAGCTCAATATATTCCTGGACTCTCTCTCTCTTTTCTTCTTCATCTTCCAGATTCCGCAAACCCAGCTCAACATTGTCCCAAACAGTCATCCAGGGGAGTAAGGCACATTGTTGAAAAACAAATATATTGTTTGCACTGGGGCCGGTTACAACCTTATTTTTAATTTTTACCTGGCCCGATGTAGCGGTATCAAAACCTGCCATGATTCGTAACAGTGTGGATTTTCCGCAGCCTGAGGGGCCCAGAATACAAACCATCTCACCCTCTTCAAATTCAAGGCTTATATCATCCAGAACAGTGAACTCTTTATTCGCTTCAGTCGGATCACCCACTGATCGCGCCACGGTCCTTCTATTAACGTATTCCTTGCTTAAGTTTTCGATAGATACATATGCATTACCTTTACCTTCTGGCTTATCGGTAATTTCCGCTTTGACTAAAATTCTATCGTCAAACTCTTTTGTAAATTTTTCAGCTTTTAAGTCATTCATATAATCATCCAGTGATTTCGGTTGGCTTATCTATGGCCGTTTTATATTTAAATAGCGGCACCTTATCGCGCCACTTTCCACCATATAGTCCATTCAATTTTACCTGCACGTTGCATCATTAAATCCAGTCCCAGGCCAATGAATCCAATTGCGATCATTCCGACCATAACAAAATCCATACGTAGGGCATTTCTGGAATCAAGAATCAAGTATCCCAGGCCTGACTGTACCGCAATCATTTCTGCTGCCACTACTACCAGCCAGGCAATTGCGATCGTTAAGCGTATAGTGGTCAATACCTCTGGGACAACGACGGGAATAATGATTTTTCTTACCAGCTCATAACGAGAAAAATTGAAATTCGCTGCTACCTGAAAATATATAGGATTTATCGATTCCACTGCGATAACCGTACCCACCAACAAAGGAAAAAAGCTTGACAGAAATATTAAAAAAATTGCAGGTGGATCACCTATACCAAACCAGAGCATGGCCAGAGGTATCCAGGCTAGTGGAGAAATGGGCCTTAGAAACTGAATTATTGGATCAAACAGACGTTTTAAATATAGTATACGCCCGATTATAATCCCCAAAGGTATGGCGAATATTGCGGCCAGATAAAATCCAATGGTCACCCGGTATAGGCTGGATACCGAGTGCTTGAAAAGAGCGCCATTATCAACAAGTTCCCAGGCTGCCTTTGCCACAGTGACTGGATCGGGGAAAACCTGTGCACTAACACCACTTATTGAAACTGTGGCCGCCCATATCAGAAAAAATACCGTAAAAGAAAAAAGGCTTGTGAGGATGGCTCTGACGTTAAAAAAAGTCATTTTGAACAACACTAAAAATAACATTTTCTGTTTTAATGTTCATAAACATTGGACAATTATATAAAATCAAATGCCGATCAACCCGCTGCACTTGCATAAGTTTTTTCCTGGCCTGCACCATCCTGCTTGTTTACTATTTCTTCAGCAAGTTTGTGATATTGCAGACCGGCACGGCTATCCTTGCTGTAAAAAATAACAGGCGTGTGTGCTATTTGTGATTCCTGTATCTTGCTGTCTTTTTCAATAATGGTTTGTAAAACCTTACCTGAATGTTGATCATGGAATTTATTTAATATCACCTTGCAGGCTGTATTTTCTGGTTCATACATAGTTATCAGAATCTGGTAATCCAGTGTGTGGTCGGTTTTTTCTTTGATGACATTAATCATAGCTTCAATATGATTAACCCCATTCATTGAAAGGTACTCACATGGTGCCGGTATAGTCGCTATGTCTGATGCCAGCAAGGCATTAAGCGTATAAAAATCACCAGATGGGGGAGTGTCTATCAAGATATAATCAAAATCATTTTTAATGGACTGCAATTTATCCCGTAACATATATTCAAAATTCTCATTCGACATATGTTTCTTCGACAATAAAGCCATTTTGCTATTTGATGGTAATAAAGAAAGATTATTCCTGGTCTGCACAATATATTGTGAGAGATCGCCCGCATCTGAATGGATAACTTCAAAAAATGATTTAGCATCCTTATAGCCCAACAAAAGAGTCAAATTGGACTGAATATCAAAATCAATAAGCAACACACGCTTACCCATTAGCGCCAGAGATGCACCTAAATTCAGACAAGTGGTTGTCTTTGCTACCCCGCCCTTCTGGTTACAAATCGTTATTACCTTACAATCTGATTCAACCTCGGGAACAGGAGGCCGACTTACTCGTACAGTGTTAGCTTTCTGAGGGGCTGGTTGTTCTGTTTGTGATGGCTGCTTTTCAGTTAATGATTCGGTAGCTTCAACCTTTGGCAATGCTTTTGTAACTATGAAAATGTTATCACACTTAGAACACTTAGCCTTGAATTTAGGCTTCACGATTTTGCTGGTATTCACATTGTATTTTGTTTTACATTTATCACACTGTATGATCATTTTTAAATACCATTTATAATTCTATTAAAAATATTATTTCCATCGTCAGACTAGTTTTTCTTAAAAAATCTGTCTGTAGGCTATTTCCGCGCTTTATATTGGGTTCTTCCCATGTACCAAATCAATCCAGGCTATATTGCAATTACATCACCGCCTGATCGTTTGTGTTTTTCGAGCTAATCGCCGATTCAATTTGTCCACATAAATCACCATCATCAGCAACAATATCGACAACACCATTTTCGATAGCACATTGTGTTAAATTGGGATATACACAAGTCTCAGTATTCTGAGCAATGGTTAATCCATTTTTCTGTTTAATCTCTGCAAAGCCTTTTTGTCCGTCGTTGCCGATACCGGTTAACAGCAAACCAATCGTGTTTTGCTCAAATATTGCCGTTGCTGAAGTAAAAAGACCATCCAATGGATTGGCCAAATTATCGTTTGCTTTCAAACACGGCTCGTGGTTCTCATTAGTGCTAATAGTCATTGGTTTTTTGCACGGGCAAACGTAACAAACACCGGGTTCCAGCACCATATCATCGGTACCCACTTCTACCGTCCACGGCGTGTACTTATTAAACTGCTCAGCAAATGCAGGAAGAATATTCGGCGCAATTTCCTGGATAATAACCACAGAAGAAGGCAAATCCGGGGAAAGCTGTGACATAAGGCGGATAATAGTGTTTGGGCCACCTAAAGTAGTACCAATAGTAACCACAGAATCGAGTGTCTTATAACGATACTTTTCTGCTAACTGATCTCGGTTATCTACCTCGACAAGTTTTACCCTGTGTACATTTTCAATTCGTTCGGCAGCCGCGATCTTCACTCGCTCGATAATTTGATGGCCCTGTTCGTGTATATCTGTGGATATTGCACCAGAAGGCTTTGGTAGAAAATCTACTACCCCAAGGCGCAGTGCTTCAAATGTTATTTCACCATGACTAAACAGGGAACTGAGCATAACAATAGGTACAGGTGACTCGATCATAATATGTCGTATTGCACGCACACCATCCATCACCGGCATATCCACATCCAGTGTTACCACATCAGGGTTCAATTGTTTGATTTTTTCCAGTGCATCTTTACCGTTTCGTGCAGTCCCTACGACTTCTATCTCAGAATCGGACTCCAGAATATTGCGCAATGCCTTCACCATGAAGGACGCATCATCAACAATTAAAACCTTTACCTTGTTATCCATATTGTTTTCCTAAATCTCTTTATCCCGGCTCATTATTTTAATGCTTCATCCACAATTTATATTGGCAGCCTCACCATTAGACCTCGTCGTGTACTTCTTTCCCGCCGTTACGTCGAACAGCTATATCCTTTTTCATAAAATCTGATTGTTTCCTGTGATGACTAGCTTGCCTATTTGCCGTCATTTTCACTAGCTCATAGATATCGAGAATCAGTGATATATTCCCGTCACCAATAATTGTAGCGCCAGAGAATCCACTCTTATCCTGCACATAATCTGCCAACGGTTTGATAACAACTTCTTCCTGTCCTTTTAATTCATCCACCACAAAGCCGATTCGTTTACCTTCAGCACTCACAATAACTACAAAGGATTTTTCCAAATCCTGGTCGGAAGTAACATTAAATATATTGGATAGACGGAAAATCGGCAGCGCAACACCGCGCAAATGAATAACCTCGACTCCCTCGAGAATGGATGTATCTGTTTTATTAATCCGCACAGTTTCGTCCACATTGGCCAGAGGGATGGTGAACGAGTCCCCACCCACACGAACCATTAGGGCATGAATAATCGCCAGAGTTAGCGGAATCTTCAAACGCATGCGCGTTCCTTTACCCTTGCTAGTTTCAATTTCCAGCATGCCATTAAGCTTTTCGATATTTCGTTTCACAACATCCATACCGACACCACGTCCGGACGTGCCTGTTATCTTTTCTGCCGTGGAGAAACCAGGGGCCAAAATGATTTGGGTCAAATCCCTGGTGGTCATTCGATCAATTTCATTTTCCAGATAGAGGCCTTTCTCCAAAGCCTTGGCTTTAACACGATCCAGATCAATGCCGCGACCATCATCAGTCACTTCGATGACAATATGGTTGCTTTCCTGATAGGCCTCCAGCAATAAAGTGCAGGTTTCAGACTTACCGAGTTGCCTGCGTTCATCCGCAGCTTCCATGCCATGGTCAACTGCATTACGAATAATGTGCAGTA
>JAUVNZ010000267.1 GCA_030599435.1 Gammaproteobacteria bacterium
CGTGATGGTTTGCAGTCTCCCATCGTCAAGTTTCTGCCAGATGATGTGCTCACTGCCATCATTGAAAAAACCGGTACACAGTCAGGTGATATCCTGTTCTTTGGTGCTGGTGATACCCATATTGTTAATGAATCCATCGGTGCCTTACGTGTCAAACTGGGGCATGACCTGGATATGATTGACGATTCGTGGCAGCCATTGTTTGTTGTTAACTTCCCAATGTTTGAGAAAAACAGCGAAGGTAACTGGACTGCTTTGCATCACCCGTTTACCGCGCCTTCATTTGATTCAGCTGAAGCATTAAAGGCAAACCCCGGCGAAGCATTGTCACGCGCCTATGACATGGTGCTCAATGGTACCGAGTTAGGCGGCGGTTCAGAACGTATTTACAAGATGGATATGCAAAAAGCAGTGTTTGAAATCCTGGGTATTCCTCAGGAAGAAGCCGAAGAAAAATTTGGCTTCCTGTTAAAGGCGCTTAAGTATGGCTGCCCGCCACATGCTGGTTTGGCCTTTGGTCTGGATCGATTGGTCATGCTGATGTCGGGCGCAAGCTCGATTCGTGATGTGATGGCGTTCCCTAAAACACAAACTGCGGCCTGTCCATTAACCTCTGCGCCAGCACCGGTCTCAACGAAACAATTACGTGAATTGAATCTTAAATTACGTAAAATAGAGACAGCGGAGAGCAGTGAATAGTGAATAGTGAATAGTGAATAGTGAATAGAAGTGTAGGGTGGGCAGGTTTTTTTGCCCACGCGTGGGTATGAAAATAATGCACACCCAGCCCGGATACAATAAAGTGAATAAAACATGAGTGCAGCAATACAAACTTATACCTTACTGGATGATGAAGATTGCGAGTCTCGTATCCTTGCTGCGCGTGAAACATTAGGTGATTCTCTGGTGATACTCGGTCACCACTATCAACGTGATGAAGTGTTCCGTCATGCCGATTTTACCGGTGATTCTTTAAAGTTATCGCGCCAGGCAGCGGCCTCAAAAGCAGACTACATTGTTTTTTGCGGCGTACACTTTATGGCCGAAGTGGCCGATATCCTGTCACGTCCAGAGCAGGTTGCGATTCTGCCCGATATGTCTGCCGGCTGTTCGATGGCAGATATGGCAGACTTACAACACGTCGAACGTGCCTGGCAGGAACTGTCTGAAGTATTAAATCCCGATGAGAGCATTACCCCGGTTACCTACATCAACTCCGCAGCGGATTTAAAAGCTTTCTGCGGCCAACATGGTGGCATTGTCTGTACCTCAACCAATGCACGGCATGTGCTTGAGTGGAGTTTTAAACAACGCGAGAAAGTGCTGTTTTTCCCGGACCAGCATCTGGGTCGAAACACCGGTTATCCCATGGGCATACCACTTGATGAAATGGTGGTATGGGACTTTGATAAACCCCTGGGTGGTTTAACCATTGAACAAATTCAGCAGGCAAAAATCATATTATGGAAGGGTTTTTGCTCAGTGCATCAAATGTTCCAGCCAGAACAGATAGATAACTTCAAACAGAAATACCCGGAAACAAAAATTATTTCACACCCTGAAAGTCCATTTGAAGTTTGTCAGAAATCTGATTATATTGGCTCAACCGAATATATAATCAATACTATTGCCAATGCTGAAAAAAATACGCGCTGGCTGGTCGCCACCGAACTAAACCTGGTTAATCGATTACATGAACAGTATAAACATGAAGGTAAAAATGTCCATTTCATGTCGCCAAACGTGTGCATGTGTTCCACCATGTTTCGCATTGATCCACAACATATGGCCTGGGTTCTGGAAAACCTGGTTGAAGGTCATGTGGTCAATCAAATCAGTGTGCCTGCCGATGTTGCAGAACAGGCAAAACTGGCACTCGATCGCATGTTGGATGTTTCTCCCTAATATTTTTTTTAACTCAAGTTATGCGTGAAGCCGTTGTTTTAGTACATGGTTTGTGGAGTGTGGCAGGGGTTGATCTGCTACGACTTCGTAACCGCCTGAGTAAAGCCGGTTATGAGTGTCACATGTTTAATTATCATGTCTGGGGTAAACCGCCTGCAGATATTGCCGTTAAACTTAACAAATTCATTAAAAAAATTGATGCCCCTGTGGTGCATATCGTGGCACATAGTTTTGGTGGCATCGTGACATTACATTTATTTGATCAGTTTCCCTTTGCTATCCAACGGGGGCGCGTGGTATTGCTGGCATCACCGGTGAATGGAAGCGCGGTGGGTAAACGCCTCAATGCTATCCCGATGACACGATGGATGTTAGGTCAAAGTCATGTTAATGGTTTGTTTGGTGATGTGCCTGCATGGAAGGGCTGGCATGATATTGGTGTTATCGCGGGCAATATTCCGATTGGTATGGGGCTAGTTGCCGGTGGCCCGGAGTTGCCTCATGATGGTACGGTTTCGGTTGAAGAGGCGAAGCTTAAAGGGGCGACAGATTCAATTGTTGTGCGGGAGAGTCATCTGAGTATATTGATGTCAGCTCAGGTTGCGTCTCAGGTGATTATTTTTCTGCGCACGGGTAAGTTTGATCAGGAGACGACTACGCCGTTGTTTGATGCTGAGCCGGCTTGATTTGTTTTTCGTTTTTTCGTCAGGGGTCGGAGTCAATTTAGCAAAAAGTCTCTCGTTCCCACGCTCCTGCGTGGGAACGCATAGTGCTTATTCTTCGTTAGGGGTCGGAGTCAATTTAATAACCAATGGTGCTGTATTCATACACCTGCTGGTAAATTGACTCCGACCCCGGTAACTTCAACGCTGAACAACTGCTGACCGAATCCAGGGTGTTAGATGCTCCAGGTCACAGCTATTGGTTTCAAACAGCCCGATAAGAAAAGCATGTGCCGCTTTTGGTTCAACCGCCAATTTATAACCGTTGAGGCGTAGAAAAACATCTGTTGAGAAGAACTCGACACGTTTGTTGCCATCGATGAAGGGGTGGTTGTTCATGAGTGATTCGAATAAGGCGGCCGCCATTTCGACCAGGTCTGAATAATAGCCTGTTTGTGGGCGGTAAAGTGCGCTTTCCAGTAGTCCCTTATCGCGCAGCCCATTGGTGCCGCCAAAACGTGATATTAACGCGGTATGAATTTCC
>JAUVNZ010000255.1 GCA_030599435.1 Gammaproteobacteria bacterium
ACCTGAAATATATTCTGGTAGCTCCTCTCCAGAACCACCCGCTTCCTTTGGAAGGTCCCTGAACTTGGGCAATCCATCTTTCATCTGGTGTACCGATTCCTGATAGTGAACATGAAAGCCAGGTTTGAAGTTGAAGTTTTTAATAATGACTGCCGGGACATCGATTAATCCCATGGTGGGATGGTCAGTATAGAGATGTCCGCCACAGGTTTTGCACCACACGCGATTACTTACAACGGTATCATCCTCACTTAGCGGGTTTTTATCGAAGCCTGCGACGTTATCTAACCCCTGGGTAATCTTTAACGTGGCGGGTTTCCATAAGGTAAATGCATTCACGGGGCCAGCAGACCAGCTTCGACATGAATTGCAATGGCAATAGGCCATGGCTTCCGGTTCGCCGGATACGGTGAACTTTACATCGCCACAAAAACAGCTTCCTTCATGTTGTGATTGTTCGCTCATTGCTACTCTCCTTATAATTTTATGTTCGCGTTAATGTTGAAAATGAATGTTTAGTCAGTGGAAGTTTCATTAAACACGCAGGATGTTTGTGCTTGTGTGTTGACGTGTAGTTGAAAAATGTCTGGACGAGAATAATGCCCGGCGACATCGAATGTTCTCTTCGCAATAGCGACCTTTTCAAGATCAAGCTCGCTATACAGGATGCCGGCTTCTTTGTTCATAGGGCCTGCAACAATTTCGCCGCCTGGCGCGATAACGACAGAATCGCCCGGGTTTACCCATTCATCCGCATCTGGATACAGGGTCGATTTTTCAGGGAAGTCATCAGGGATATCGCTACCTTTCATCAGGTTTCCACAACCCACCACCCAGCAACAACCCTCACGGGCAATATGTTGTAGGGTACCAATCCAGCCTTCGCCGCTGTCGTAAGTAGGTGCAATGTAGATTTCTATGCCCTGGGAATACAAAGCGTAACGCGCCAGGGGCATGAAATTTTCCCAGCAGGGTAAGGCGCCAATACGGCCAGCAGGGCTATCCACCACCTTTAAACCAGACGCATCTCCAAAACCCCACACCATGCGCTCTGGATTGGTTGGCATTAGTTTGCGGTGTTTGTTTAATAAGGTGCCATCCGGGCCAATGGTGATGACAGAGTTGTACAGTGTTGTTTGGCTGAGCTGGTTATCTCTTTCTTCAATGCCGCAAACAATGGTGACCTTGTGTTCGCGCGCTGCATCGTAGAGTGGTGCTAAATCATTTGAATCCACATTAACGGCATTTTTTAATAAACGGTGGTGTAGCTCTTCGGACACACCCCAGTCACCCCCCGGTCTTAGGCGCCATACCCAGGCGGGGTATCCCGGTATAAAAGCTTCGGTGAAGACGACCAGTTCAGCGCCATTGCTTGCTGCTTCGGCAACCGTTGCGACGGCCAATTCGATGGTTTTTTCCTTATCCAGAAATACGGGGGCTTTTTGTACGATGGCCAGTTGTGTCATTGCTCTTTTCTCCTGGGCTGTCCTGATTGCGTTATAGGCAGTGTAGTTTGTTTATTTTTACTAACAATTGGCTAAAATAACAAACATAATGTGCAAAAATGCACAAACAAGGGCAGGTGGGGAATTTGAATGAATTGGGATGACTTGAGGCTTTTCCTGGCAGTTGCGCGCACCGGCTCCATTAGCGGTGCGGCTAAACAGCTGGGCGTGCAACATTCAACGGTTTCCAGACGCATGCGGCAGTTCGAAGAGAAACTGGGTACCCGCCTGATTGAACGTAAAACAGGTCGTTATGAACTCACTCAGGCCGGTGAAAATGTTAAAGAAGCCTCGATCCGTATCGAGCGAGAAGTGCTGGGAGTGGATAGCGCCCTGCTCGGTAAGGATGCCCAGCAGGTTGGGCCACTCAAGGTGGCAGCCCTTAACAATATGGCGTCTTCAATTTTAATGCCGATGTTTGCCGACTTTAGTAAACAGTATCCGCAAGTTGAGTTGCACATTGTGGTGGCCAATATTGATGCCAGTCTTTCGCAACGAGAGGCGGATGTTGCCATTCGTCTGACCAATACTCCTACGGACACGCTTATCGGCAAAAGAATAGTGACAGTTGCTTCAACTATTTATGGAAGTCGATCCTATCTGGAGAAGTTTCATCAACAGGGCGGGGATTTAAAATGGATAGGTGTAGAGTGCTGTGGATTTCATAAAAGCTGGACCAGGCAATCATCCAGCGACCAGTCATACAGTTTTTATAGTGATGATACGCAGCTAACACATTCTGCTATTAGAGAGGGAATGGGAGTTTCAATCTTGCCGTGTTTTATGGGGGACGCTGATCCAGAGCTGGAACGATATTGTGATCCAGACCCTGCCTACAATCTTGGGCTTTGGGTTTTGTTGCACCCGGATTTAAAACGCACTGCACGAGTCTTAGCATTCAGGGATCATATGGCGCAGGCGATAAAGGAAAAAAAATCAGTATTTGAAGGTTGTAGCTAGCGTTAGATGAAACAGATAATCCGGTAAAATATTATGGACGGTAAAGCGATAAAAAATATCAAACCGATTGTTTTTCAGTGGGAAACTGCGGCCCCATTTTTGTTTTTCGCCTACGGGAAAAGTAGAAGAAGCTGAATAAATTGTTCTCTATGGGCTATAAATAGCGGGTAAAGGGGGCCCGATAGTTAAGCGTTAGGTTCTAGGTGTTGATTTCAACTTTAATCTCTTCGGCTTCCGTCATAACCTGTATTGCCGCCTCCAGATCGATTTGATCTGGATTATCCGTGCTTTGTTGCCCCAGTATTTGTACCAGTTCGCTTTGCTCCATCGTTGAAAAGGAGCCGTCTTGCTCTAGAAGTGATGCAGCCCAGGGGACAAATTTTGTGAGTGGAAATAACTGTCCGGCCTGTGGCGAGATATCAATATTGAGGCCGGAAATAAAGAGCACTTTTTTACCATGGTAAGCACGCTCTTTAACCAGTGTGCGAAATGTGCGATCAAATTCGATTTGTGTATTAATTTGAGCCGCCATCAGCATGGGTATTGATGAAGTAATGATTTGCGGCATATAGCGAATGAGGTTGTGCTCCAGATGGTGTGCGCTTTCATCCATTTCCAATAGGTTGCGCTTAAAATAAAACATGTCAGCGTTCAGGCCTGTGCCAATTGGTTGCGGTTTATCATCGTTAAAGGCTTGTTTGCCTATTTTGTTCACAAGGGAAGCGGAGGCTGTGAACACCTGTGAAGTGCTGAGAATGTTAAGGGGAAGGTGATGAC
>JAUVNZ010000291.1 GCA_030599435.1 Gammaproteobacteria bacterium
GCGATCACTCAGGAAATTTCCGAGATCGTTAGTGGTGCCGCAGCTGTTTAATTATTTTTTATTAAAATAAGCTGCGCAAACGAAAACGTAAAAGAATTTATTTATATTTGAAGAGGACTGGAACATGAGTTCAGGAAAAATTGTACAAATCATCGGCGCTGTTGTCGACGTGGAATTCCCACGTGATGCGATGCCGAAGGTCTATGACGCAATGAAGTTAGACGACGTCGACTTGACCCTGGAAGTACAGCAACAATTGGGTGATGGCGTAGTCCGTGCGATCGCGATGGGTACCACCGATGGTCTTAAACGTGGTATGGCCGTGAGTGGTACTGGTACGCCGATTCAGGTGCCAGTGGGTCAGGGCACCCTTGGTCGTATCATGGATGTGTTAGGCCGCCCTGTTGATCAGGCTGGTGATGTGAAAGCCGACAAAACCATGCCGATTCATCGCAAGCCACCTGAATTTGATGAACTCTCTTCAAGCCTGGACATTCTGGAAACCGGCATCAAGGTTATCGATTTGATTATGCCTATCGCCAAGGGCGGTAAAATCGGTTTGTTCGGTGGTGCGGGTGTGGGTAAAACCGTAACGCTGATGGAATTGATTCGTAACATCGCCGTTGAGCATAGTGGCTTCTCCGTGTTCGCCGGTGTCGGTGAGCGTACTCGTGAAGGTAATGACTTCTACTACGAGATGGAAGAAGGCGGCGTGTTGGACAAAGTAGCGCTGGTTTACGGTCAGATGAATGAGCCTCCTGGCAACCGTTTGCGCGTTGCGCTGACTGGTTTGACTATGGCCGAGCATTTCCGTGACGAAGGTCGCGAAGTGCTGTTGTTCGTGGATAACATTTACCGTTACACATTGGCCGGTACCGAAGTATCTGCATTGTTGGGTCGTATGCCATCAGCAGTGGGTTATCAGCCGACCCTGGCTGAAGAAATGGGCGCCTTGCAGGAACGTATTACTTCAACCAAGACTGGTTCCATTACTTCATTCCAGGCCGTGTATGTGCCTGCCGATGATTTGACTGATCCATCTCCAGCCACCACCTTTGCTCACCTGGATGCAACGTTGGTGTTATCTCGTCAGATCGCTGAGCTGGGTATTTACCCTGCGGTGGATCCTCTGGATTCCACTTCACGTCAGCTGGATCCACTGGTTATTGGTGAAGAACACTATAACGTTGCCCGTGAAGTTCAGGGCACCTTGCAGCGTTATAAAGAGTTGAAAGATATTATTGCCATTCTTGGTATGGATGAATTGTCTGAAGAAGATAAATTAGCCGTTAACCGCGCACGTAAATTGCAGCGCTTCCTGTCACAACCTTTCTTTGTAGCTGAAGTGTTTACCGGTTCTCCTGGTAAGTATGTGAGCCTGAAAGATACCATTTCTGGTTTTAAATCCATTGTAGATGGTGAACATGATGCCTTGCCTGAGCAAGCGTTCTATATGGTTGGTGGTATCGAAGAAGTTATTGAAAAGGCCAAGACTCTCTAACAGGAGTTGGTCAACATAGGAACATAGATTATGGCAATGACCATGCATGTAGACGTCGTAAGTGCTGAGGAAGAAATTTTCTCTGGCCCAGCGACAATGTTATTTGCCCCGGGTGCGATGGGTGATCTGGGCATTATGCCTCGTCATGCACCGCTGCTGACACGCATTAAACCCGGCGAAGTCCGCATTCAGACGCCTGACTCGGAAGAGGAGCAGGTTATCTACGTATCAGGCGGCATGCTGGAAATTCAACCGGCTGCGGTGACTATATTGGCAGACACTGCTACGCGAGCCCATGATCTCGACGAGGCCGCAGCTATTGAGGCCAAAGAACGGGCAGAAAAAATACTCAAAGACCAGAAGGATGACGTCGATTACGCGGCAGCGACGGCCGAATTGGCTGAAGCCATGGCACAAATTCAGGCAATACATCGTTTGAAGAAGAAAATAGGGCGGTAACATAGCTTGTAAAAGCCGGCGTTAGTGATAGCGCATGGTGGGGGGAGGACGAAAAGGGCGGTTTACCGCCCTTTTCTTTTGGCCAAGGACGACGTGCATGGATGCACTAGTGTCGCGTGAGGGCAGGATGCCTGTAACGACTGGCCTTCCCCGGCCCCGTTCCATACGGGGCTCGGGATATCCCCCTTCCCTGGGGGTAATGCTGTGGAGTACAGGGGCAGATAAATGCTTCTCGGTTCTGGCTTCCTGCTTCACTCTACCTCCTCCATCCCTGGAGTCGTGTATTATCTGCATTCCCCACATCCCTGTGGGTCATGTGGGAGACTAATCTGCCAGGAGCAGATTGGGACAGCCAAAGGCTGCCCGTAGGGCGAACACCATAGATGGTGTGAGTCAACGGCGCTAATATAGGAAGCGGTATTCTTGTATCAAATTACCTGGTTTTCTATAAGAATAGGCCTACCTGCCGATAAGTAGTAGCAGAGATGGTACGGTACAGTTATGTGATTTGCCTCAAATTAGGGCAGATAATTAAGTAAAAAAGAGTGTTTTACGTGGCTAAACCTTTAAGTGTTGTCGTGCTCGCTGCAGGTCAGGGCACACGAATGAAATCTGATTTACCCAAGGTTCTGCATGAAATAGGCGGGACTCCGTTGCTTATGCATGTTATCCGGGCAGCACAGACCCTGGATGTCGCAGACATCACCGTGGTTTATGGCCATGGTGGTGAGCAAGTTCAATCAGTTTTGTCCGATGAGAAAATAAGCTGGGTAGAGCAAAGCGAACAACTAGGTACTGGACATGCTGTTCAGCAGGCCATGCCGAGTGTGCCAGATGATCATATTGCTTTATTGCTCTACGGCGATGTACCACTGATTACCGCAGACACACTAAAACAGCTGGTGGCTGCCGCCGAACAAAATGCTTTGGTTTTGCTAACAGCTCAACTGGAA
>JAUVNZ010000275.1 GCA_030599435.1 Gammaproteobacteria bacterium
GGGAAACACCATATTACCGATTAGTATGAGGTGATATTCCATCGACTAAAATGGATAATGGTTAGTTACAACAAAAAGTAAATGCAGCATCGGTTATACGGTGTTGCCGCCAATTTATACTATGCACCCGCAGTAAAATACTTTGGTTTTAATCAACCCCGCATATGGGCACAAGCCGGGTGGAATTTAAAAGACCGCAATAGGGATGATGAATTATTTTTTGTTATAGGAGTTGGTGCTGATTTTCCTTTATAGATGGGCGTAACTTGAAAGGCTGTCGGTCAAGACTTTACCAAGGATTTTTCTACTATTTCAGCGGCTTAAATTTTACCAGCAACACTGGTAACAATGTAAGGTCGGCGATTAGCGCTACTATCATGGCAAAACCCGTGAGCAAACCGAAATAAATTGTCGGAATAAAATTAGAAAGCGCTAAGATAGAGAAGCCGAGTGTGATTGTGACCGTGGTGTAGTACATAGCTTTTCCGATGCTGGCGTGACAGCGATTTACCGTTGCCCAGTAATCATGATCTTTAGGGTATTCTTCCATAAACCGGTGGATATAATGAATGGTGTCGTCCACCGCAATACCTACCGTAATTGCCGCGATAGTAATCGTCATAATATCTAAATGTATATCTAGCCAACCCATCAAACCAAGGACAAAAGCAGCGGCAACTATATTTGGTATAATAGCAATCGCGGATATTTTTACTGAACGAAATAAAATCATAAACATGAGCATAATGGCCAGAAACACAACGCCAATAGTCAGTATTTGTGACTGAAAAAGACTTTGTAACATGTTGTTATAAAGCACTACCATACCCGTTAAATTGATTTGTTCTTTCTCTAGATTGAATTTTTCAGATAGGTCAGCTCGTATTTTGTCAATCAATGCTTGGCGTTGCAGCATCACATCTGATTCAAAAACGCGAATGGCGAATCGCAATTGGTTACCATCATCAGACATATAGGGGTCAAACAATGTTTGCTTTATTGTTTCCGGCAGGCGCTTATGCATTACCGCTAAGGATATGTTGTCTAGCGGCTCGTCATTGTTGATCTGTGTCAGCAGCTTCATTGTGGTTGCCATTGACAGAACCTTGCCGGTCTCCGGCAACTGCTCCAAATAGTGATGAATTTGTTCTACGGTTTCCAGCTGAAATATATTAAACCAATGGCTAGTGCCACTAATGCCAGCACTCTCGTTATCGAATAAGTCCTCATCAGCCAGTTCATTTATAAACTCATAATAAGACTGATCGGGTTCAAGAATGACATCTAACGGCGTGGTACCGCCCAGCTCACGGTCAATCATAACCATGCCTTGATGGATTTCTGTCGATTCCTTGAAGTAGTCGATAAACCGATTTTCAACGGTAAGAGATGCAATCCCAATAAAACTTAAAATCATTAGGATTACATATGTAATCAGAACCGCATTTCCATTACTATGAATCAGTTTCGCAAAGAAAGCCGTGATTGCACTGGTGAAATCGCGCTGCGATCTCGTCCGGCCGGGCGTTAAAAACATTAACGCGGTGGGAAACATAAGGAAGGCAAAGATAAATGCCAGCGCTACACCGAATGCCATCATCCAACCAAAATCGATAACTGGCCGAATACCGCTAACGAGCAATGATCCAAATGCAACCATGGTCGTTATTGCTGTGAAAAAGGCAGGTTGCGCCTTGCTGCGTAGAGTCTCCCACAGTATAAGTTTTTGCGGCATTGCTGGATTTGCACTATGCAATTCCTGGTAACGGACAATCAAATGCACAGTCAACGATAAGGTGATGATCAGTAGCAGAGAAATAAAGTTAGAGGAAACAACCGTAACTCGCCACTCCATTAGCCCCAAAATTCCAATCATAGAAAGAGTGGCGACAGAACAAACCATCATGGGCAAAATCACCCAGCGTGGTTTTCGGAAGAAGACTGTGAGCAATATCACCAGGAAACACAGCACACCTACGCCAAAAACTTGAATGTCGTGCCGAATATAGTCAACTATATCCGACACAATCATCGGAATACCGCCTAAATGGATCTCTGCCTTGTTTCGGTGTTTGACCAGCACCTTGCGTATATCGGCAATGTCAGCTTGTTCCTGGTTCAATAAAGCATCGCTATACTGTTTGAATTGTGTGGAGACTTCATCAAGCTCTCGGCTTTCCTGGCCGGTAAGTGTTTTTAATAAGCGTTTTTCGCGCAGACTGTCTCGCTTATCTCGCAGGTTTTGATAGGTTCTATCGTGTTTGAATATTACCTGGAGTGCCGTTGTCTTACCGTCTTGGCTGACCAAATGATTACTATAAAGTGGGCTTTTGCGAAATTCCTTTTTCGCTAAAGTGACATCCATACCGGGGCTTGTGAGTGTCGGGATACTTTCTTGAAGCTGAGATAGATTAATCTTTGGGCTATTGATAAGTGGCACGTCGAGTATGCTAGTCACACTCTCCACGCGTGTAATTTGTTCAAGTTCGGTCTTAAGTGTCCTGATGTCGTCTAGTGTTTGTTTACTAAAAAGATTGGAAAACGGCGTATAAGTGATAATTAAATAGTCATCCGACCCATAACGAGCACGGATAGATCGGTAGTAACGTAGGTCCTCGTCATTTTCTAAAACCAGAGAATCCGAAGATGCATCAAGCTTAAATTCATTAACAAAAAAGCCTAAAAATGCAGCGAATAGCAGGGTAATGAAAAGTGTTGTCGCAGGCCGCTCGAGAACCAACTGTTTATATATCAACTTAAGTGAGGTTTTCATCGCGATAATAATTTTTACGGGTCTGATTGCTAAGTTGAATAATATTTTCCCGAGACTGCATGTCATCAGATGCTGCAGGACACGCTGGATTTAAAGTTAAGAAAGGCTTTCCTCATTTTCAGCTGTATAGCGCGTATTGCACATCAGAATATTCTCCTTCCAATATATGGATGACTAATTCGTAACCACTATTTAAAACGATAGCTTAGAGTGTGAAACTATTCTAC
>JAUVNZ010000286.1 GCA_030599435.1 Gammaproteobacteria bacterium
AGTGATTCAAGCGAACCTAATTGACTGCCAGCATTCACAAACACAATGGTACCCGGCAACATGCCTATCTGGCTCACCAGATAAAAACGCCAGGCCTTCATGGGCGTTAAACCCATAACAAGATTAATCACAAAAAATGGAAACAGGGGAATCAATCGCAAAGTGAACAAATAAAAATCACCCTCGCGCTCAACGCCATCATTAATCGCTTTGAGTTTGTCTTTGAATTTAGTTTGTACATAATCGCGCAACACAAAACGTGAAATAAGAAAAGCCAACGTTGCACCGATAGTGCTGGCGAATGAGATGACTACAAGCCCTGTCGCCAAACCAAATACCGCACCGCCTGCCAATGTCATTACCGTGGCACCCGGTAATGACAACGCTGTGACCGCCACGTAAATGCCGAAATACACTGCTAATGTTGCCGCGGTGTTAGTCGCGTAAAAATCAAGAAACGCCTGGCGTTGGGATTTCAGATAATCCAGCGTCAAATACTGGCCCAGATCAAAGATAAAAAAGGCCGCCACCAGAGCAATAATCACTAATATCAACAGACTTCGTTGAGCAGAATTCTGCTTCTTACTCATATTTACATTGCCCCGGCTAACGCTATTATTATTAATAAATCACACATAGTGGCTGTCTTGTCTCAGAACGCACGGTCGCGTTACAGCTTATAGATGCTGAGAGTATGGGAAATGACGTTGAAATCACAGTCAAAGTTCCCAATATGTGGCAAACTATACTGCATAGAATGCTACACAATAACTGGCACTTTTTATGGTTAACACTAATGACAAATAAATCTCCCTCAAAAGAACAACGCATTCTCAAGATCGTTAAAAAGACACTAACGGATGTGGCCAAAGATACTTACACACCACCAGAAATGCGCCATCCGCTTTCAGAAGATACCATTAATAGTATCCGAGAATGCCTGGGCCTGATTTCTGCTCGTGAAACGGAACTGGCAGCGGAAGAAGGTCAGGCTTCCACATCAAAGCCACGCTTTATTGATGAACCACAGGATACGGTTGTGGTTAAACTGGAACCCGGCAGCGGTAAAAAGAAAAAATAACTCGCATAAATAACAACCATAAAAAAAACGCGCCACCATTACTGGTGACGCGTCCTTCTTATTCTCTAATCAATAGTACGTAATCAAACGCGCACTCATCAAAAGATTAGTTAACTTCCCTATCAGTACAGCCTGGACCAAATCCTTCAATCGGCTGTCTGATGACTTTCGCCTGTGTGGATCAGGATTTGGTGGTTTTTTTCGCGACCAGAGCAATTAACTGCCGCGCCAGTTTTTCTTTGCTTGTTGTTGGCAGGTTTACTTTTTCTTTGGAGGACTCTTTTGAAGCAAAAAGAACCAGTAAGGCATTTTCTTCCTGATCAAAACCTTTGCCCTCACCAACCAGGTTGGCTGCAATCATATCCAGGTTTTTTCGTTGCAGCTTTTCGCGGGCATGAGCTTCGAGGTTTTCCGTTTCTGCAGCAAAACCAACAGTGAATGGTCCATTTTTTATAGCCGCCACCTCGGCCAGTACATCCGGGTTACGTACCAACTGTAACGCGAGATCTTTTTCCTGTTTCTTTATTTTATTCACAGCAGGATCAGCGACCCGATAATCAGCCACGGCAGCGGCTGAAATAAAAATATTACAGTCACCAACATGTTCCAACACCGTATCGTGCATTTGCTGCCCAGTTTTCACATCGATTCGCTCTACTCGCGGTGGTGCTAGCAACGATGTAGGGCCGCTTATTAACAGGGTTTTAGCGCCCGCTTCTACTGCTGCCTGAGCAATGGCATAACCCATCCTTCCAGAGCTACGATTACTCAGGTAACGCACCGGGTCGATGGCTTCCTGTGTCGGGCCAGCAGTCACCATCACCGTGATACCAGCCAATAAACCGGTTTCAAACAAATTCGCCGTATTCTGTGCCAACTCTGCTGCTTCCAGCATTCGACCCATACCTGTTTCTCCGCATGCCTGGTCTCCCTCGTCGGGGCCAAACTGAAACACCCCTCTTTTATTGAGCTCAATCAAATTTTGCTGTGTAGCGGCATTGGCCCACATTTGCTGATTCATGGCTGGCGCAATAGCCACCGGAGACTCTGTCGCCAGGCAAATAGCACTGAGCAAATCATCTGCTCTACCCTGGGTAAGACGGGATATGAAGTTGGCACTGGCAGGTGCAACCACAACAGCATCCGCCCAACGCGCCAGCTCAATATGCCCCATAGCGGCTTCGGCCTCCACATCCAGTAAATCAGTATGCACCGGGTTGCCCGACAGGGCCTGATACGTCAGCGGAGTAACAAACTCTGCGCCCCCCTGGCTAAGCACCACGCGCACATCGGCCCCAGCTTCTTTTAATCGCCTCACCAATTCAGCCGCTTTGTAGGCAGCTATAGAACCGCACACACCTAATAGTATGTGTTTGCTCATGAGGCTTAGATTGTCTGAATCTTTGGTAGACATCTGCATAGTTCTTAAAAGTGCGGCTCTTAAAATATGACTCTTAAAGTGTGAATAGTGCCTGGTTCCACGGCGAGAACCTGATATTTTATACGAAAATCCTCATTAATAATAAAAACATGCATTTAAGGATGACTGTATGGCAATTACTGACTGGCCCCTGGAAGAGCGGCCCAGAGAAAAACTACTACAAAAAGGAGCTTTGGCACTTTCAGATGCTGAGTTACTGGCGATTTTCCTGCGAACCGGTACTCGCGGCAAAACCGCAGTGGATCTGGCTCGCGATCTTTTAAACCGCTTTGGTGGCCTGCGCCCACTTCTTGATGCTGACTATAAAGAGTTCTGCGAAGGTGAAGGGCTAGGCGAAGCCAAATTTACCCAACTGCAAGCAACCACTGAAATGGCTCGACGACATTTGCTGGAAAAAATTCGCCG
>JAUVNZ010000013.1 GCA_030599435.1 Gammaproteobacteria bacterium
AACAAACGCACCAAAGTGGGTGAGCGAGTGCTTGTGACCACATTAACCAAACGCATGGCTGAAGATCTCACCGACTATCTCGCTGATCATGGTATTCGTGTGCGTTACATGCACTCCGATATTGAAACGGTTGAACGAATGGAAATTATTCGCGATTTACGTCTGGGTGAGTTTGACGTGCTGGTGGGCATCAACTTGTTGCGAGAAGGACTGGATATGCCGGAGGTGTCTCTGGTGGCCATTCTTGATGCAGATAAAGAGGGTTTTCTGCGTTCAGAACGTTCTTTGATCCAGACCATTGGCCGAGCTGCACGCAATGTAAATGGCAAGGCAATTCTTTACGGAGAGAAAATCACCAACTCGATGAAGAAAGCCATTGATGTTACTGAGGAGCGGCGTCAAAAACAGAAGGCCTACAATGAGAAGCATGGCATTACTCCTCAAACTATTCAGAAGAAAATTACTGATGTGATGGAAGGGAGGTATGGTCATAACAAGGGGCATGGCAACTTGAACCCCGCCGAGTATGCCAAAGTCGCCGAGGAGACGATGGAATATGCGGCTTTGTCGCCGACTCAGTTTGCTCAGCGTATAAGCCAACTTGAAAAGAAAATGTACCAACATGCCCAGGATTTGGAATTTGAAGAGGCGGCTCGTGTTCGAGATGAGATATCCCAGATCCAGGAGAACGTAATAGGGATCAACGAAGCGAAAGCTGTTTAATATGCTGGTAGTTAGCCCGTTGGGCCTGCCACCACTACTTGTCACTCCTGCTTGTCACCACTCTTGTAACTTTAGGCCGCTTTCGGGTAAGGTAGCCCACCTCATAGTTAGGTCATAGTTTGCTCAAATAATAGTCGCGTAGCTCAGTTGGTTAGAGCACCACCTTGACATGGTGGGGGTCGCTAGTTCGAATCTAGTCGCGACTACCATTTTCTTTCCTCCCACTAAAATCTAGATTTCTTCCGAGGTTCACCCTCTTGCAAGCCCAATAGATAGGCCGTTTTCTGCGGCTTTTGTGGACTTCCTAACGCCCCGTTTTAGCTAAAGTTTTTGGCTCCTTGACCGCATATTTATTCGATATATCGCTTTAAGTTAGCGGAGATCTTTCGCCGTGCGCTATAGAAGAATATCCATATAAAAAACAATAAGTTAACGATATTTCGATGATGCGTCATGGTATGAAAATTACCACTTGTTGCTAACAGAACATACCGAATACAGGAAATACTGAATGATCACAACTAATAGCATGTCTTTAATAAGCCGACTTTCGCTGCGAGCAAAGATCAATCTGACGATTGTGACAATATTTTTAATGGTGCTTGTTCTGGTGACAACATTTGCCGTGATACATGAGCGTGAGCGATTGATAGAATCTGCCGAGCATCAAGTCAAGGAGATGACCACACTGTATTTTGACAGTCTCAATACCATGATGCTCACCAGCACTATGGATCAACGTGGTATTTTGCGTGACAAGATGCAGGCACGGGAGGAAGTTCACGAGGTTCGCTTTATCCGTGGTCAGCCAGTCATTGATCAATTTGGTCCCGGTTTTCCAGATGAAGTAGCGCGTGATGATATGGACAGGGAGGCGCTGCTAGGAAACCAGATTATCCGTATTAGCCATAAAAATGATCATCGCATGTTGATGGTGATTACCCCGTTCGAGGCGACGGAAAATACCCGTGGGGTGAATTGTCTTAAATGTCACAACGTGCCCTCCGGGTCGGTTATTGGTGCTATTCGTATTGGTTATTCCCTGGCTGATGTCGATGAGGAGGTTGATCGGGAGTTGTGGTCAACATTATGGACCAATCTGATATTTTTTCTTATTGGTTTATTGCTCATTAATACTTTTTTGAAAACCTGGATTATTTCTCCGATGTCACAATTGAATAATGTTCTGACAAGACGTGCGCAGGGTGATACAGAAGTTCGCGCATCGGTGGATAGGGCAGATGAAGTGGGTAAACTAGCGGATGCGTTCAATACCATGGCGGATAACGTTAATGCCGGTGTTGAGCGCGAACACAATGCAGCCGAAGATCTTCAACATAAAGTGGATTATCTTTTAGAAGCTGTCAACAAGGTTTCAGAGGGTGATTTTAATATAGAAATTAAGATGAAAGGTGAGGGAGCTATTGCTGACTTAGCTGAGAGTATGCAAATCATGATTAATTACATTGCCACGTCAACGGAACAAAAAAAGGAAGAAGTCGAAACGCTGGAAAGAAAGGTCAATCAAATTCTGGATGTGGTGACATTGGCTTCTGCGGGCGACCTTACTGGTAATGTAAATATCGAAGGTGACGATGCGATTAGCAAGTTGGCAAAAGGCGTACAAGGAATGGTTCATAGCCTCAATACGCTTGTGTCACAGGTTCAGCGATCCGGTATACAAGTTACGTCATCAGCAACAGAAATTGCAGCGACTGCAAAACAACAAGAAGCATCGCTTGCAGAACAGGCAGCAACCACTAATGAAATTACGGTAACTGCTACGGAGATTTCTGCCACTACTGGTGAGTTAACAAACACCATGGATGAGGTGGCAAAAGTGGCAGACCGAACACGAACCTCAGCAGCACGTGGGCATGAGGATCTTGAGCGCATGGAATCGACGATGCAACAAATTGTTGAGGCTTCAGTATCAATTGCCTCCAAGTTTGAAGTGTTGAACGAAAAAGCACGCAATATCAATAGTGTTGTTACAACAATCACCAAGGTGGCGGATCAAACTAATTTACTGTCACTGAATGCTGCGATAGAGGCAGAAAAAGCCGGGGAATACGGGCTTGGTTTCTCAGTTGTTGCAACAGAAGTAAGGCGACTTGCTGACCAGACTGCTGTGGCGACGCTTGATATTGATCAAATGATAAAAGAAATGCAGACCGCCGTGTCTTCGGGTGTGTTGAGTATGGAGAGGTTTACTGATCAGATTCGCAGAAGCTCGGAAGATGTAAATCAGGTTTCTTCTCAGTTAGCGGTAATTATTGAAGATGTTCAGGAATTCACCCCACGTTTTGAAAATGTTCAGCAGGGTATGCATTTCCAGACTCAGGGTGCGCAACAAATCAAACAGGCTATGGTTCAGCTTAACGAGTCTGCACAGCAGGCGGTTGTTTCAATACGTCATTCAAACTCAGCTATAGATTCACTTAATGATGCTGCGCAATCGCTGCAAAGCGGCGTGACAAAATTCCGTGTAAACAAACCTGGGAAATATTAATTTTAATGCAATATGTAAAATTTAATTTAGATAAATTTAGATATGTGCTTCCTGTAGTAGATGTGGTTGAGATTATTCCATATGTAAAGCTAAAAGCTCCCCTACAGTTGACGGAATATATGGCAGGGCAGTGTACTTACAGGGGGATAATAGTCCCAGTTATCGATTTATGTAGTTTGATCATAAAGAAACCGTGCAAAAGAAAACTAAGTACGAGAATACTGCTTGTTGAAGTAACAGAAAGTAATTCCACGGATAAATTGGTTGGTTTGATGGTAGAAAAAGCAACAGAAATAGTGAAAGTGGAGGAAGATAGCTTTATAGATTCGGGTGTCTATGAAGAAGATTTGCCTTACATTGGACCAGTATTGGCAGATTCGTCAGGGTTAATTTGCCGAATATTAACCAGCGATATATTTTCACTTATTGATCATGAAAAATTGTCTCCCACTTCAATGAAGACCTCGTGATTTTCTATTGATTCAATATCATGGCATTTGAAAAAATCAAAAATCTATTAAAAGAGACTATGGGTCTCAGCTCCGAGTCTATTGGTGATTCGAGTATCGAGCGAGCTATAAATCATCGCAAAGAAACTTTAAAAATAAAAAATTTGAATGCCTACCATTCACTGTTAACGAAAGAAGAGGGTGAATTGGAAGAGTTAGTTGAAGAAGTTGTGGTACCAGAGACATGGTTTTTCAGAAACCTTGTGCCATTTGAGTCATTGTCCTTATGTATGCCAAATGTCATTCAAGAAAAAAAAGCGGGTAATCTGCCATTAAGATTTCTAAGCCTGCCATGTTCTACTGGCGAAGAACCGTATTCAATCGCAATGACACTGTTAGAGATTGGGCTTAAACAAAATGAATTTCAAATTGATGCGCAAGATATAAGTAAGCGCGCACTGAGAAAAGCAAGGCGTGCAATATATGGGAAGCACTCTTTTAGGGAGCCTGCCAGGGTTGATATAAAAAAATATTTTCGTAAGACACGTTCAGGACAGCAATTATTACCAATAGTTCGTGATCGTGTAAATTATATTAGATCAAATATATTGAAAGATATTATTACCCCTGAAGCAGAGTATTATGACGCAATCTTTTGCAGAAATTTACTAATTTATTTTGATCGCAAAACACAAAAGAAAGTCCTTGAAAAACTTCATTTTATGCTTAAACCAGGTGGGACATTGTTTGTTGGTCATGCAGAAACTTCTGAAGTGGAGAAAAAATACTTCACAAAAGTAAATATACCAAAATCATTTGCGTACACAAAAAATATACTTGGGGTCGATCATATTAAATCAAGTATAGATGAACATACTAATCAGCTAGTAACCATTTATGAAAACCTTGTAGAGATAACTCAAAAGGATGTCGTCCTCTCGAAAAAAATACGACTATCTAATAAAAAACAAAACGTCCATGTAAATAATAAAAGTCAGGGAAACGTAAATGCAGTTTGGGATGATATAGAAAAAATGATAGAAAAGAGTCAGCTGAAGGATGCTTCTATTTTATGTGAAAAGAGATTAAATGAAGCGCCTGATGATGCGCAGGCGTACTATTATTTAGCTCTTATAAATAAAATGGAAGGCGGTGTTGGCGCCGCAGAACTTCTATTAAAAAAGGCAGTATATCTCGACCCTAATCATCATAGAGCTTTAAGCCTGTTTTGTTTTCTGGCTGAACAACGTGGTGATAAAAAATTAGCACAAACATTACGACGTCGTGAAGACAGAGCACGTAAAAGAACGAGCACACTATAACTAAACTTAATTATTATGACGATTCATTAGTGATAACGGATAATTAGTGAAAAAACGAATAAAAAAATCACGAAATAGTAATAATTGCTGGAGCACCATCGGCGTATGGGGTGATGCACAGGAAAAGTGTGATCGCCTTAGCGAGGTTGTGCATTGTAGGAATTGCGAAGTATTTTCAATGGCTGGACGCGGTGTGTTTGAAAGCAAACCACCTGCAGGTTATCTCAGTGAGTGGCAAGAAAAAATATCAGAAGAAAAAACGGAAAGAAAAAAGGGTGATGTCGGTGTCATGGTATTCAGATTAGGAAAAGAGTGGCTTAGCTTACCTGCCGAGAATTTGCAGGAAATTGTGGAAGAAAGGAATATACACAAAATACCTCATAATGAAGGTTTACATATTCGTGGGATAGTTAATATTGGCGGTGAAATTAATACCTGTTATTCATTAATGAGTCTTCTAAAAATTGATGAAGATGTTAATAAAAAAGAAGGTGGACTAGAGCGCCTAATTGTTATTGTTATAAATGGCGACAGATTTGTTTTGCCTGTTTGCGAAGTAAGTGGATTGGCACGATATTCTTCCAATGACCTGTTACAGACACCAGCAGCACTAGGAAAGAAAATGGGTACGTACCTTCTCGGGATGTTCAAAATTCAAAAACGTCAGGTTGCGGCGTTGAATGTTGAACAGATTTACCGAGGTTTAGAGGGAGTCAGATTATGAGCCAAAAGAGTGGTGGTCTTGGTGATTTCTCAATGTTTGAGCTTTTCCGGCTCGAAGCTGAAAATCAGTCTATGCAGCTAAATAAAGACTTATTGGACCTTGAGGATGAAGTTTCATCAGCTAGCCTGCTTGAATCACTTATGAGGGCCTCACACTCGCTAAAAGGTGCAGCAAGAATGGTTGGAGTTGATGCTGTGGTAAATATTGCTCATGTTATGGAAGACTGTTTTGTGTCTGCACAAAAAAATGAGTTGTTGATTTCTAAAACACACATTGACCATCTATTAAAATCTGTAGATCTGATTGATCTCATCACGAAAGTAGATGAGAAATCACAAAATCAATGGTATGAAGATAACCGACAGAAGGTAGATGATGTCGTCAAAGAATTTTCAAAATTGTCTGGCGGTAAAGATGATACTCCTCATAAGAGTGTAAAAACGAAATCATCAAACAAACTTCGTGATAATAAACAGAAAAAACCTGTAACCAAGACAACGAATAAAGAAAATAAGAAGAATAAAAGTACCATAAAGGATCCTGCAGAGGATCGTACGCTAAGAATTGATGCGGAACGAATGACACGCATGCTTGGAATGGCCAGTGAGCTGTTGATAGAGTCAAGAAGCATTAACAAATTTTCTGAATCCTTAAATTTACTTAAACGTCGTCAAGATGAACTAATGGTTTTTCTTGGGCGGTGGGGTGATGAAAGCGAAGCAAATGGCAGTATTAACAAAAGTGAATATGAGCAAGCATCTATTCAGAGACTAGACGAGTGCAGAAGTATGCTGATAGATCATCTATCACTGTTGGAATACCACGACAGGCGTACTACAAAATTAACTAATAAGTTGTACAACGAAGTCGCTGGAAGTCGAATGCGGCCATTTTCAGATGGAGTAGTGGGATTTAAAAGAATGGTTAGGGATCTCGCTCGTGAATTGAATAAGGAAGTGAGTTTAAAGATAGACGGTTTAGAAACACCTGTTGATCGGGATGTGCTTGAAAAAATCAAATCCCCGCTTAGTCATTTACTCAGAAATGCAGTTGATCATGGTATTGAATCGATAGATAAACGTGTTGAATCTAATAAAGAACAGCAGGCATCTGTAAAAATAACTGCTACACATGGCGCAGGAATGTTACGCATAACAGTAAAGGATGATGGTGGTGGAATAAATCTTGAAACATTAAGAAATAAACTGGTTGATAAAGGTTTGGTAGATAAGGCTATGGCGGTAGATCTTGGAGAAGCAGAGTTGCTTGAATTCCTCTTTCTCCCGGACTTTTCCACACGTGATGTAGTAACCGAAATATCCGGTCGTGGCGTTGGTCTTGATGTGGTGCGGGAAATGGTGCGTGACCTTAGTGGGACAGTTTCTGTTGAAACAAAATCAGGTAAAGGCACAAAGTTTACTTTACAATTACCGTTAACGCTTTCTGTTATCTCTGCTCTCTTAGTAAATATAGCTGATGAACCTTATGCATTCCCTTTGCTCAGGGTTGACCGAATATTACGTGTTCCCGCAGGAGATATTGAAGTAATAGACGGTAGGCAGTATGTACGTTATGGGCTTGACAATATAGGACTGATATCTTGTGCTCAAATTCTTGGATTTGATGTGCCGAACATAGAAAGAGAAGAATTAACAATCGTCGTCATTAGTGATCGTATGGATCGTTATGGGGTTGTAGTAGATCAATTTATAGGGCAACGGCAATTATCGGTGCAAGCGCTGGACGCACGGCTTGGTAAAATACCTGATGTAAGTTCAACTGCCCTAATGGAGGATGGGTCTCCACTATTTGTTCTGGATGTTGATGATCTAGTTCGTAGTATTGATCATATTGTCCGAGGTGGACGTTTAGGTAATGTATATCAAGCTGCGAAAAATAAAATTCAATCAAATCGTAAACAGATATTAGTAATTGATGATTCACTTACAGTGCGTGAAGTAGAGAGGGAATTGCTTGAATCGAGAGGTTATCATGTTGATGTCGCTGTTGACGGTATGGATGGGTGGAACGCAGTTAGAACATCACATTATGATCTGGTAATCACTGATATTGATATGCCAAGGATGGATGGGATTGAGCTTGTTAATGAAATTAAGCAGGATTTACACCTCAAATCTATACCAGTCATGATTGTTTCGTATAAAGATCGGCAAGAAGATCGTCAACGAGGTCTTGCGGCTGGGGCTGACTATTATCTTACAAAAGGAAGCTTTCAGGACGAAACATTGATTGAGGCAGTTATTGATTTGATTGGTGAGGTGGCAGAATGAGAGTCGCTATTGTTAATGATATGCCAATGGCAGTAGAAGGTTTGAGTCGCGCTATTAGGGAAAGTGGCAATAACCAGGTCGCCTGGACAGCATGGAATGGCATTGAAGCGGTAAACCATTGCGCAGCAGACGTGCCAGATCTTATTTTAATGGATCTCATCATGCCTGAAATGGATGGGGTAGAAGCGACAGATAAAATAATGCAATCGACTCCTTGTCCGATACTGATAGTTACAGCATCAGTTGGTATGAATTCTGGGCTGGTATTTGAGGCTATGGGTAAAGGAGCAATAGATGCCATTAGTACCCCATTATTCAGTGGCAGCGAGGAAACTGGAGACAGTGAGACCCTGTTACGGAAAGTCTCGATGATTGAAGTTTTAACACGGCCAACAAAAGACTCACGTGAATCAAGAACAGGCGCCTTTATATCTGGTGCGATTGGGAATAACAACCTGGTGGTTATAGGTTCATCATCAGGTGGACCGGAAGCATTAGCAACAATATTGAGGGGTCTTCCCGAAGATTTCCAGGCAGCTGTAGTTATTGTGCAACATGTTGACGCTCAATTTTCAGAGGGCCTCGCACATTGGTTGGACCAACAAACGCCTTTAAAAGTGCGGCTAGTAAAAGAAGGAGATAAACCCTCTAAGGGAGAAGTATTGTTGGCAGGTACCAATGATCATTTGGTAATGAACGCGAATGGGACTCTTGGATATCAGGTTGAACCTAAAAATATACCATACCGACCTTCAGTAGATGTATTTTGGAGATCGCTTTGTAAATTCGGCACAGCAAATTTAACAGCTGTCTTGTTGACGGGAATGGGAAGAGATGGGGCGCAAGGAATGCTGGATTTAAGAAACCAGGGTGCATACACAATTGTTCAGAATGAAAAAAGCTGCGCAGTATTTGGTATGCCAAAGGCGGCTCTTGATATTGATGCAGCAGTTGATGTTTTTGCAGTTGAGGGTATTCCTGAAATGCTGTGTTCAAAATATAAATAGAATATGTTTGTAGGCTAATGGAGATATTCAGCTAATGGTTGATAAGAGTAAGAAAAA
Source organism: Gammaproteobacteria bacterium (assembly GCA_030599435.1). Next base: position 9,086 of record JAUVNZ010000013.1, read on the forward strand.
ATCAGTCAAAATAATTGATCCTGAGAATTCGGAACTAGCACAAAACAATTCGATTGTTTTGTTGGTAGATGATCAGCTTATGGTTGCAGAAGGAATACGCCGTATGTTGATGGATGAAGATGATATTGAATTCCACTACTGCAACGATCCGAAAGAAGCGTTGAAAATGGCGGAAGATATAAAGCCAACCATTATATTACAAGACCTTATTATGCCTGATATCGATGGTTACACATTAGTTGCTGAATATAAAAGTAATGATAAAACAAGGAATATTCCGATTATTGTTTTATCGACTAAAGAAGATCCAGAAGATAAAAGCAAAGCATTTGAACATGGTGCAAATGATTATCTGGTAAAATTGCCGGAACAAATAGAGTTAATAGCTCGAATCAGGGCGCACTCAAAGGGTTTTTTAACACAAATGCAACGCGATGCCGCATTTACTGCATTACGTGATTTGCAAGCTGAGTTAGAAAAAAGCAACGAAGAGCTGAAAAAATTAAGCAGTCTTGATGGTTTAACAGGTATAGCGAACAGACGCAGGCTTGATGAATTTCTTCAAAATGAATGTTTACGATCTGCGCGTGACAACACTACTTTATCGCTTATTATAATTGACATCGATTTTTTTAAACCATACAACGATAACTATGGACATCTAGCAGGGGATGGTTGCTTGCGTAAAGTTGCCACTGCCCTGAGTGAAGTCATAAACCGACCAGCAGATCTAGTCGCCCGTTATGGGGGGGAAGAGTTTGGTGTTATTTTGCCAAATACTGATATTGAAGGGGCGTCAAAAGTTGCTGAAATTCTCCGTAATAAAATAAATACATTAGCAATACCTCATGAGTACTCGGAGGCTGGGAAATGTGTGACAATTAGTATGGGAGTGGCTAGCAAAGTGGCTTGTGAAAGTTCTTCACCTAGAGATCTAATAAATATGGCTGATGGGGCCTTATATGAGGCTAAAGATTCTGGACGGGATCAGTACAAACTTGCTAAAGAATAAGTTATCAGAAATTGAATTGTAGTAAGTAGTGGCGTCCTGGAGAGTGGATAACGAAATATAAAGCAAAGCTATTGATAATTTATTACGCTTAATATTTTTTGCCTATACAGACGTTTGCCGGCATTAAATTCGAGTGCAACGATATTAGGGGTCGGTCATAGCGATAAGAAATTGGTATAGAGATTGTGACTTCCTTGTCCATGCTCCTATGATCCATCAGTTTCTTCTTATCTCTTGATCAAAGAATAACCCAAAAATATTGATTTAGTAGGGAGTAATACACATCTATAATGTGCAATATTCCCATTATTGTTAGGTTGAAGACGGTGCCATGCAGGGCTGTAAATTGGGTGTTGCAGAAACCTTTTTAAGGAAATGCACCTGATAGTGACTAAAGGAGTGAGTCGAGATGTTATTGGATAAAATTTCGCTATTTTCCGATTTATCGGAGTCAGAAATTCAAGCTGTAACTAAGCTGGCAGTTACACGTAATTTTCCAAAGAATACGATGATTTTATGTGAAGGGGATCAATCAGATTCTCTGTATGTCATTTTATCTGGTAAGGTGAGAGTCTTTTTATCAGATGATGAAGGTAAAGAAGTCACGCTGAATGTGCAAAATGAAGATGAGTATTTTGGTGAATTAGCTTTGCTGGATAGTGCTCCGCGTTCTGCATCAGTCGTAACGCTAGAAAAAACCCGACTGGCTATAATTTCAAAACCTGCTTTCGAACAATGCATGGAAAAGAACCCGGGTATTCCTCTAAAAATTAGCCGTGGGCTGGCTCGTAGATTACGTGAGTTGAGTGAAAGTGTCCGCAGTCTTGCGTTAATGGACGTATACGGTCGCGTGGCACATACACTATTGGATATGGCTGAAGAACTGGATGGAAAGAAAGTTATCCCGCAAAAACTTACTCAGCGAGAAATTGCCAGTATGGTAGGGGCATCGAGAGAAATGGTTAGCCGAATTCTTCGCGATCTTTCAATTGGTGGCTACATTACGATCGAGAAAAAAATTATCACCATCAATGAACGTTTACCGGCAGCCTGGTAATAAACGATTATTTTTTAGTACTTCGAAGTCTGTTATTCAGTAGAAATGGTTCAATCATCCCCTAAAAAAACTCATACAGTTGAGACAGTCGAATCATGGCTGGCCTCTCTAGATAAAGAATTGCCCCAGGAAACAAAAGATGCGTTAAAGCTCGCAGATGATCTGGTAACAAAAGTTGTCCTGGGAAAAAATATTGATATTGCACCATTGTTGGCGCATGCAAGAAGCGTTGTCGAAATATTAATTTCTTTACGCATGCGTAATGACGCGCTCGTTGCGGCATTCATATGTAGTAACCCAGAAAAACTTTTATTAGCTGAAAAATCAAAATCCATCTTTAATGATGGTGTTATTGAGTTAATAAATGGCGTGAATAAACTTCGTGTAGTGGATGAGTATCAATCCAAAAAATATAAACAAGAAGATGAAAAACACTATCTGGAGGGGTTGAGGAAATTATTGCTTGGTATGGCGGAGGATATCCGTGTTGTACTTATCAAGCTTGCTGAACGTGTCCAGATTATGCGCGAATTAAAAAATGCGCCTGAGAGAACAAGAAAAAGAATTTCGCAAGAAACTATGGATATTTTTACCCCTTTGGCAAATCGACTTGGTATCTGGCAGTTAAAGTGGGAGCTTGAAGATCTTAGCTTTCGTTTCCTTCAACCCGAAGCTTATCAAAAGATTGCAAAACTGTTAGATGAAAAGCGAGTCGATCGTCAACAGTATATCAATGCTGCTTTGGATGATCTTCGAGAAGAAATACATAATGTAAAAATTAAAGCAGAGGTAGCAGGGCGCCCAAAGCATATTTACAGTATTTGGAGGAAAATGGTCAACAAGGGTGTCGATTTTCAGGATTTATTCGATGTACGAGCAGTACGTATTTTGGTAGATGATATTGCGGATTGTTATGCAGTTTTAGGAATTGTGCATAGTCGATGGCAGCCAATTCGTGGCGAGTTTGATGATTATATAGCTTCACCAAAACAAAATTTGTACCAGTCGCTTCATACAGCAGTTATTGGTCCTGATGGTAAGACGATGGAAATCCAAATACGCACGCATGAAATGCATCAGTATTCTGAGCATGGGGTTGCCGCACACTGGGGTTATAAAGAAGGCGGTAGCCATGATGACGTTTACAGGGAAAAAATAGCCTGGTTACGGCAGATGCTTGAATGGAAGGACGAGGAGCGTGATTCCTCCGATTTTATAGACCGTTTTAAATCAGAAATATTTCAGGATCGTGTATATATTTTAACTCCCCAGGGCAAGGTGGTGGATTTACCCGTTGGATCTACACCTCTAGACTTTGCTTACCATATCCACACTGATATTGGACATCATTACCGTGGGGCAAAAATCAACGGGAAAATTGTACCTATACATTATGAACTACAAAATGGTGAGCAAATAGAGATACTGACCTCCAAACAAAATAAACCTAGCCGAGACTGGTTGAATCCACATTTGGGTTATCTTAAGAGTTCGCGCGCAAGAGCAAAAGTGCGTAGCTGGTTTCGGCTTCAGGATTATGACAATAATGTAATTGATGGCAGGCTTATAGTCGAGCGAGAGTTGCATCGTTTAGGTATCGCCAATGCCAACATAGAGAAAATGGCCAGACGTTTCGAATTATCCAGCGCGGATGATTTATATGCAGCTATAGGTTGCGGTGACATGACAAGTTCACAAATTGCTGGTGGACTGGATGAACAGTCATTACCTGCAAAAGAAAGACGTTCTAGATTCTTGCCAAAAAACAAACAGAACGATCCAAGCGAATTAAAAAGCGAAATCAATATTATGGGCGTTGGTGATCTGGCAACTAATATGGCTAAATGTTGCAAGCCAGCCCCACATGAACCAATCGCGGGTTACATTACCCGCGGTAGAGGCATCACCATTCATCGTAAAGATTGTGGAAATCTCATTCGTCTTGAAGCAAAAGAAAGCGAACGTTTGATTGAAGTGGAATGGGCGGAGGGGACTACACAAACATATCCTGTTGATATTCACGTAAAGGCATTTGATCGACAGGGTCTATTGAAGGATATAACAGAAGTATTAAGTAATGATAATCTAAATGTAATAGCAGTGAATACTTTGAGTGATCGTAAAACCTATACTGCAGATATGACGCTGACACTGGATGTTTATGATGTTGAACAGCTTAGTCGAGCATTATCAAAAATAGAACTTTTACCTAATGTCATGGAAGTCTGGAGAAAGACATCCTGATGTTATTGTCTATACTGCTGATTTTTAACTACAGTTGGTGAAATGAATACCATCTATTTGATTACAATGAAACTGAGCCTGTTTATGTGGACTTTGCTTATTTTCATTTCCACTTCCACTTCCACTTTAGTACTGGCAGATCAGCACGAAGATTCAGATGGTGATGGCCTGTCAGATATAGATGAAGCAAGAATTTATCGCACGGATTCACAACTTTCAGATACTGACCTTGATGGTTTGAGTGATGGCTCTGAAGTAGGGAAATATTGGACGCTTCCGCTAATAGCCGACACGGATGGCGATGGTTTCCTGGATGGAGTAGAAGTACGGCAGGGTTCAGATCCTACAGAGGCTAATAGCCAGCCTGACTCTACAACGGCTAAAGCAGCTGATCTGGATGGAGATGGTGTTCCCAATGCCGAAGAAGTGGAATTAGGATCAAACCCACAACATGTTGATAGTGATTTTGATGGTCTGAATGATGGCGCAGAAATTAGGGATTATTTTACCAATCCCATACTGGTTGATTCGGATGGAGATGGTATGTGGGATGGTGATGAGGTCAAGGCTGGTAGAGATCCAGGGAATGCGGATAATCCTGCGGGGCTTCCTTAGGGGTAGAGCAAGTCGTACTATTTGCCATGCTGACGGGCACAGGTGGCTGTTTTAAGGGTATTTATGTTAAATATCATGACTTTATGTTTGATAAACCCATCGTTCTTTCGGTGACCTCTGTGGCCAGTTCTGCAAAAAATAGCAGCAATGTGTTAGTGTACGCCGTTGACTGGTATGCCTCAGAGGTAATATCAGCGTGCTGGGAGCTCATAATATTTGATGCCAGAATGGCTGCCAGTACGGCCGCGAGTAATACTGTCG
>JAUVNZ010000177.1 GCA_030599435.1 Gammaproteobacteria bacterium
AGACTCTGTTGAATATGTGGAACTAATGGACAAACTGGATATTCTTTTAAACGATGCGTTTAAAGAAACCGCTACAGTGACTATCACGGGAACACTACCGATCTTATCGGACACGATAACCAAATCAATTAAAAGTAGTATTGAAAGTTATATTATCGCATTTGGCGTAATCGCCATCTTAATGATAGTACTTTTAGGCAGTTTTAAACTTGGGCTCCTGAGCATGTTCCCGAATCTCACACCAATCATGATTGGTGTCGCCTTTATGGTTGTATTTGGAATGCCACTGGACATGTTTACCATTTTAATTGGTGCAATTGCTATTGGTATGGTGGTTGATGACACCATTCATTATATGCACAACTTTAGTCGCTATTACTCACAAACAAATAATGTCGATGAAGCAATATTACTAACTATAAACTCAACTGGTCGCGCCATATTTATTACATCTATCGTACTCAGTTCCGGCTTTTTTGTCTTTATGTTTGCCAGCATGACAAATTTATTTAATTTTGGCCTCATCACCGGTTTCGTGGTCTTGGTGGCAATGGCCGCAAATCTTGTTTTAGTTGGTGCGATGATGAAGCTAGTCATCAAACCAAATAGCATTGCGGTAAAGTAACATGGCAGAAATAAAAACCTGTCAGAAGATTTTAAATAGCGCGACCCGGATGTTCGCACAGCACGGCTACGATGGCACCATCATGGATGATCTGGCTGAGCAATGTGAAGTCAACAAAGCCAGCATCTATTACCATCATAAAGATAAAGCCACGCTTTACGATAATGCACTGACTGAACTTTTTACGCCCATAGCTGACGCTATTGTGAAAGCCGTTGAAGCTGAAAGCGGTCCCGAAAAAAAACTTGAATCACACATCAAAACCTTTGCTAGCACCAGTGCTGAAAACCCCGACTTTGCTGCCATTATAATGCGCGAAATGGCGTCAGGTGGCGCCAATATGCCGGCAAGGGCTCATAAACAAATGCAGCGTATTCTTTTCTTGCTTATCGATATTCTGCAACTGGGCGAGTCTCAAGGGATTTTCAAATGTTCTAATGCTTTGATAATTCACTTTATGATACTAGGCACAATTAATCTTTTTGTGGCCAGTATTCCATTACGCAAGTCATTACCAAAAACAGCTCGATTCAATGAGCTGCGTTATTCAGATATTAATTCCGCATCTGAGCAGCTTTCTAATACGATTATCGCCTCTTTATTAATCAACTAAATGCCGATCAACTAGCCTGAATTTAATTTAACTCGGAGAAAGGTTATGAATATAAGATTTTTACTATTAGCTGGATCTCTACTGTTTCCTCTAAACCTGTTCGCGATTAACGCAAATGCCATGACCGCAGATGAAATCGCTAAACAGGTGGATGAACGCGACGTTGGTGATAAATCTATCTCAACCATGGAAATGGTCCTGATTGATAAGCATGGCAACAAGCGTATCAGGAAAATGAAAAACTACTCCATGGACAAAGGGCAAGACACACAAACTGTTATCTTTTTTCTGTCACCTGCTGATGTTAGAAACACCGCCTTCTTAACCTACGATTATGGCGACTCTTCAAAAGATGATGATCAATGGTTATACCTGCCCGCCTTGAAAAAAACAAAACGTATTGCTTCAAGTGATAAAAGCAGTTCTTTTATGGGGTCTGACTTTACTTATTCAGATATGACCTCACGTGACATCAATAATTACACATATCGTATTGCCAAAGAAACCAGTGTTCGTGATCACAAAGTATGGGTAATGGAAAGCATTCCTAAAACACAAAAAACCATCGATGAAACCGGTTATACAAAATCCTACATGTTTGTAAGACAGGATAATTTTGTTGTAGTGCGTGCACTTCATATCCTCAAGGAAACCGGTAAGAAAAAATACCTTGATGTAAAAAAACTGGAAAAAGTTGATGGCATATGGGTCGCAACCAGGATCGAGATGAAAACCACCAAAGATAAAAATGTCCTGCATAGAACCATCTTGAAACTTGATAATGTAAAATTTAATCAAGATCTTGATAATACATTCTTTACCGTGCGACGAATTGAGAAAGGAATCTGAAGTGAAAACAAAAGAGATCGTTTTAGCGCTTTCGTTATTCGCCTTACTCTCTGGCAACCTTGCCGCAGACGAGCTGGAAGATGCGCTAAAAGGATTTGATGATTTTGATAAAAAGTCTGCTGATGCTGTTATAAAAGCACCTATTAAACAGCTTGATGATTTAGATGAAAATGGCTTTGATGAAACAGGCCCTGTTAATTTAAATCTTACTTCAGGAGAAGAAAAACCCACCTGGTATAGCTTTAGTGGTTATATCTCATTACTAGGCGCTTACAATTACGCACAGAAAAGTCAAAGCGTAGTGGCGCCTGGTGATATGCCAATGGATTTTAGCGGCTTGTCCCGTTCCAGAGTTAAAGGCGGTTTAACCCTGGATATGAAACATGGTGAAAACTGGCGTTCCAAAATTGAGGTATTGACCTGGTATGATGCTTCGTGGGCAATTAATGGCAGAGAAAACTATACTCAGGATGTACTCGATACTTATGAATCCTTTATCGATCTCAAAGATGCCTACGTTCAGGGCTCGCTAGATAAAAGCCTGGATCTTAAGTTTGGCCGCCAGGTTGTTATCTGGGGGAAATCCGATTCCATACGCATCACAGATGTAATCAATCCCCTGGATAATCGCGAGCCGGGAATGGTTGATATTGAAGATCTACGTTTGAGCGAACTGATGACGCGATTAGATTATTTCTTTGGCGACTGGGGCTTAAGCACCATCATCATCCATGAACCCCGACTTGAGACTGAAGCCGCATTCGGTAGTGATTATCGCCCAAGTGATATTTTTGGCACACCAATTCCCTACGACAATTTTCCAGACAGAGTGAACCCTGAATGGAACTTTGAAAATTCCCAATACGCCATGAGTCTGGATGGACGCTTTAGTGGTTGGGATATATCTTATTATGCCGCACATGTTTACGACAATCGCTTCGATATAGAAGTTGTAGATACCACGCCTGTTCGCTACTACGACAAGATCAATATGATCGGTATCGCTGGAAACATTGTTTCTGGCAGCTGGCTGTTTAAGGCAGAATCAGCTTTAATTAACGACATCAATTACCGCAGTACAGACAGAAAGAATCGTTTTGATGCACTCATTGGTTTTGATTATATGGGAATCAAAGACACGGTTATTTCATTAGAACTGGCTAATCGTCACATTTTTGATTATGAAGAAAAAATGCTGACAATGACTCTGGCAGAAGCAGCCGCACAAAATACATTCCCGGATTTTGTGCGAGAAGACAGTATACAAATAGCCTTACGAACGTCCTATAAATTTGATCATGACAATGCCACCGTCACTTATCTTCTCGCTTTAGCAGGAGGTAATGGTCCCGGTGGCAGTTTTGACGGCGGATTTCAGCGCCTGTGGATAGATTATAAATACACTGATGCTGTGTCTTTAAATGCAGGTATCGTTGATTACATTGGTGGTGATGGCATCATTCCCTTTTACAGGGCTATCGAAGACAACGACCGTGTGTTTGCGGGAGTTCAATACAACTTCTAAATTCTCACGGCTATAGAGACCACCAGGCAATGGGGCTAGCCTTCGCCGCCATAAATCGAAAGCGGTTACGTGGGACCGGCGTGTGCTCCGCGGCACCTGCACATCCCTGTGCATCGGGATTCTCGCCCTCTTCTCTGGTTCGAACCACCCTCAGAATCAAATAATAAAAGGGCCCCAAAAGGAGCCCTTTTATTATTTGGCGGAGAGAGAGGGATTACTCGGCCTGTGGCCTCGCCCTTCGGGCGACCGAAGCGGCGAGCGCAGGAAATGCCTGATGAAGCTCGCAGAGCTTCTGAGGTGCGCCGTCGCTTCGCTCCAGCGTTCTTCGCGGTTCCACCGCTTGTTCGAACCAACCCATATTATTTCCTCGGGTTCGAACCCATCTTACTTTAAACCACCAAACCAAAACGGACCCAATGCGGACCCGTTTTGGTTTGGTATGGCGGAGAGAGAGGGATTCGAACCCTCGATACGTTGCCGTATACACACTTTCCAGGCGTGCGCCTTCAACCGCTCGGCCACCTCTCCAGTTTCTGACCCCTGTCCGGTGAATAATCACCAATTCGGGGGCGCGAGGTTAAACCACTACTTCGCTGCAAGCAATGGCATCAGGCCGTCGCGCTGTCCCTTGCAGCACC
>JAUVNZ010000011.1 GCA_030599435.1 Gammaproteobacteria bacterium
ACAAACCCTATTTTTTCAATTTCTTTAAATGGTCTGTATTGCCGGAAGTGCTAACGCTTATGGGTAGGGGAGGCATGCCATTGCTGGAATGGGGTTATTTGTTACTAATCGCTACTTTTCTACAAGCGCTTGTCGTAAGTATTGCACTCATTCTATTACCCCTGGTATTTATAAAAAGAAATTCATCGGCGCAAGATAATGCCGGCGTACTACGTTGGCGTGCCTTTGGTTATTTTTTTGCATTGGGGCTTGCCTTTCTATTCATCGAGATTGCCTTTATCCAAAAATTCATCTTGTTTTTGCATCACCCCCTTTTTGCTATAGCCGTTGTGCTAGCCGCCTTTTTAATATTCGCAGGATTAGGAAGCGCTTATTCCAGGCGATATAGTTTGCACAACAACCATAACAAAGGTATCAGGTGGGCTGTCAGCGGTATAATAATTCTGGGACTGCTTTACCTGTTGGTATTAGGACCTGCATTCTCGCTAATGTTAGGTTGGCCAGCTCTATTTAAAGTGTTTATTGCCATTACGTTCATTGCACCACTGGCTTTCTGTATGGGTATGCCATTTCCACTTGGCCTTAGTTTACTGGGTAACAGATCACAACACTTGATACCGTGGGTTTGGGGAGTTAATGGCTGCGCCTCAGTCCTTAGCGCGGTACTGGCAACCTTGCTGGCTATCCACCTCGGTTTTACAGTCGTCGTGGTGTTGGCATTGATTATCTATGGGGTAGGGGCATTTATTATGATTGCTCCGTCAAGTAAGCAAATCGAACAATAATTCACCCGTCATGAAGCCTATCCATGAAATCCTTAATCGCATTCGCTGGGATAAAGAATATGCCAGGGCAGACTTTAAGGTAGGTTATTATGATCGTATAGAGGACAAAGTAATTATTGTGCCTTTTCGTGAACTCTATTTTGATGAAGAGGATCACTTCGATTTTCAAATTCTCGATGAGGATGGGGTGACGCACACCATCCCACTACATCGAATTAAAGAACTTTATAGAAATGGGGAACTTATCTGGTGTCGTCATCACTAGGGGGGTATTGATTTCAGGGAAAATAGGATTCAAGGATAAATAATTTTTAGGACTTCAATCTAAAAAAATTATATTCACACACTTGAGCTACACTTAGTTTGTAGCATTTAAATCACAGGAGATTTCCAAATGATTCAACTGGATCTAAACCAACAAGATACCGAAGTGCTAGCAGATGTCCTGGAAAACTATCTTTCTGATCTACGGATGGAAATATCAGCTACTGATTTGCATGACTACCGGGAAGGCTTGAAATCAAGAAAGGAGGTCCTGGTAAGGGTGCTGGATGAGCTTAAGGAATCAAAAGCCCATTAATCAGGATTTGCTCGCAGATAAATACCCAGGCGTTTGGACCACATTTTAAATCCTTCGCACTCGGGGGGTAATTCCTCATGTACACCAATCATTAAAACGCCACCATTATCCAGGCTGGCATGTATTCGCTGCGCGATTTCTTTTTGTAGCGACGTATCATAATAGGTAAATGCCAGGTTACGACAACAGATCAGATGAAATAATGGTTCCTTTTCGTTCGCGGGTGATTCCTGGCGCAGGTCCTGACAACGGAACTCAATATTGGATTGATAATCAGGACGCAGGCAAAACTGATCATTATGTTTCTTAAATGCCGCTTCTCGCCATGCGGGTGCCATGTTTTTAATCGCGGAGTATGGGTAACAGGCACTTCGGGCACGTTTTATCATTTCGGGATTGATCTCAGTGCCTATAATAGACAGCCTAATGGCAGGGAAGCGGGATTGAAACTGCATCGCCCATAACAGCGCCAGAGTATAAGGTTCCTCACCGGCACCAGAACCTGCACACCAGATACGCAATTCCGTTTCCTGGCGTTGTTCGATGGTATGAAGCAGCCTGGGGAATACCTGTTCTTCCAGAAAGGCAAACACCATCTTGTCACGATAAAAGCGAGAAATGGTGATTTGACAGAGTTTATCCAGTTCGGGCCACTCTTCGACATGTTCATCAAGATAGCTACGGTAGGTTTGCAGGTTATCCAGATGCAACTGTTCTATACGTCGCTGCAAGCGTTTGCAGACCTGACCGCGTACCTTGCGAAAGCCAGGCCAACGCATATGCATGTGCGGTAAAGCCCATTGTAGAAACTGAACACACTCCGAGTCGTTCATGATGTCTCTGTTGTTTGTGATCGTTACACTCTAAATAAGGCAATGTAGATTTAATAAACCCTAATTAAACCAGCGATAAGTTCTTGCTGGATTTGTATGCTGTTGGAAAGTTTACTTTGCACAATCTCTTCGACGCGCGATTTTACTACATCGATGGTAATTCCATTTTGTAAAACAAGTCGCAAATCTATGGCTTGAGGTTCATTGATGGGGCTGCCTATTCGACTGACAAGATAACAATAGGCCTCACGTACTTCATCGAGATCACCTACCAGGGTATCCGCAATCTGTTGGGCGATGATGTTGTAGAGTTTTCCCACGTGCGTTACCGGATTTTTACCAGCGGCAGCCTCCATATTCATGGGACGATAGGGTGTAATGAGACCATTCACTCGATTACCACGGCCCACTTCACCATCATCTCCCGATTCCGCAGAAGTACCAGTCACGGTTAGATAGAGACTCTCTGAGGCAATCTCATCGGCTGCATTCACACTCACCGTTATTGGCGCATTGATTTCCTTTGCCGCTACCTGCTCAACTAATTTACTAAGTTGAGCCTTTTTACTTACATAGTCATCCACATCAGAGATATGCCGATCGATAAAGGCGCAGGCGATGGTAAGTTCAATGCTATCGTCACGACGCACTCCCATGACCTTGATATCTTCCCCAATCTCTGGATGCACAGACTTGATATCTGAAGCGTTGAGATATTTTTCCACTTGCAACACAACACGTTCCAATTCACTTAATGGGGCATATCCCACACCGCAAGAAGTATCATTAGCCAGGGCAATGCCCGTCTCTTCCTGTCGCAGATATAGATCCACCAGGTCGGGCGAACCGGGTCTGATCAGGCTATGTATTTTTACGTGTTTATCAGGATTCAGGGCATGAAAATGTGATCGCAGCCAGTTTGAGCAACTTTCTTGCACTAGTTCGTCAAGCGGTACCTTGATGCCTTTGTATTCGCAAGTCGCCCGGCCAGCGAGAAAAATTTCCATGGGGGCCAGTATCTTGCCACCCCCAAAAGCAGGCTGAGAGGAACCACCCCAAAGCAGGGCCTTATCTACGTTGTGGTGCATTACCAGTCCGAATTGTTCGAGATAAAATCGACTCAAGGCTCTGCTCAACTCTTCGGCAAGCGCATCGCACACCGTATCCGGGTGGCCAATACCCTTACGTTCTACAATCTCCACAGGTTGCGTGACATGTGAAGTTGAATCCAGCGTTGTAATAGTGAGTGACTGCATAGCTGAACCTTTATTTCAAATGCGTTAGGGAGTCTCTGATCAATTCATGGAACGAGACCTTGCGGCTAAATTCTTTCATTACTGCGTTGCGAATCTTGCCAATAGGCCTGCTATTGCCTGCGATTCGCGCCTTGTACTGAAATCCTTTATCTCGCAATTTCACTGTCCCAGAATTAATCAGAGGCTCCCTAGGTATTCACTCGGCGGATCAAGCCAGCCGAGTAAAACAAAAATGATCATTACTAAAGAATATACCACTGAAACAAGCAAACTGCGTTTCACGCTAATAGTTCGGCGGCTTCGGTAGACCAAACCTTCGCCTCCCCAATGCAGCAATAAAAATCCAAGCAGGTTCGTGATCCAATAGCCAAGTACAAAACTCGGTAAAAAGAGCAGCTCTGAAACTAGCGAAAAGGGAAGTGAAAATAAATACGCCAGCGGCACATTAACAACAAGATCATTCCACCAAGACAAAGGGGAAAGAATAAAACCTACACTGATAAGCAAGATATCTATTGGACGGCGTTTCATGACGCTCAATCTGGCCCTCCTGCTTGCTTGGTGGATTATTCTATTGTGCGGGATAACCCACCGTCTGTGTCAGCACAATGTATTGTTCATCCCTTAACCCCATGGCTTTGGACAAAGATTTTTTATCAATCCAACCACGCGCCACTGTCGCTAAACCCTCAGATGCACAATACAAATAAACATTCTGCACAATTGCACCCGTGGCAACGGCTGCTACTACTAAAGCCGCATCCCGCGGAACATCTTTCATACGTGCAAAGTCCACAACATATATCAGATTTACTGGTGCAGAGCCTGGGAATTTTTGTTTTCCAGTCAATGCGCGAATATCTTTCTCTAGTACGAGTTGCAAAGCATTTTGAAATGCATCGTAGAGATAGAGCCCCTTACTCAAGGTGATATACACGTCAATCTCCTGGCGATTATGTGCCGAGGGTGCCGTACGTTTTCCTTCCTCCGGCCGATTCACTCCATACGCAGCCCATAACAGGTTCGCCAGCTGCTGGCGAGGTACAGCCTTGGTCGAAAACTCGCGAGTGGATTTACGCGATTTCAGTACTTGCATGAGTGGTTTACCCGCATCCATTCGTACTTGGGGCAATGCAATAGCGCCAGGTACTTTTTCGACAGCCTTTATTTCGACAGGAAGTGCCGCGAATAGGCAAGAATAGCTTCCGCTAATTACAGCAGATGTGGCAAACACTGCTAGCAATCCAATGGGCGTAAGGTTCATCAAGCTGCTCAATTATTGAGGACTCTATCTATAGATTAGCTCTTTTTTTGCGCGGGCGTTACATAAGTAACGCCTGTATTGGGAACCTGGCCAACAAGAAACAGACTATTATTAATGGAAAGATGAAAAGATTAAGGTCTCTAATTCAATATTTTAGACTAGAAATGGCGACGGCTTATGGACCGGGGAGAGAAACTAAACACCATCACACATCTGGTCGGTGCCAGTGCGGCTCTAATAGGCCTTGTGGTCATTGTTGTATTCGCTTCTTTGAAAGGGGATCCCTGGAAAATCATCAGTTTTAGCATTTATGGGACAACATTGTTCGGGCTTTATGTTGTATCAACGATATATCATGGTTCTCGTAAGAAATTAAAGAAGGTCTTTTCTGTTTTAGATCATCAGGCTATTTATTTATTGATTGCGGGTACTTATACACCATTTACCCTGGTTACCTTACGTGGGGCATGGGGTTGGACTTTGTTCGGTGCGATTTGGTGTATCGCTGCATTCGGAATGATCCTTGATGCATTGCCAAACATACGAAAGGGGCGACGCATCTTACCGGTGGTCATCTACCTCATCATGGGTTGGTTGGTCTTAATCGCATTGGGGCCTTTGTTGCACAATTTGCCTATGATGGGTTTTTTATGGTTAGCAACAGGTGGTTTTCTTTACACGGCTGGTATTGTGTTCTATGCGTTATCTAACCGTTTTGTTTATGCGCATGCCATTTGGCATCTTTTTGTAATTGCGGGAAGTGTTTGCCACTACATTTCCATTTTTATGTATGTTGCTTGATGCGAAGAGTGGAAAAAACCGGGATTGGGTATTAATTGGATTTGGTGAACCTGGATGAAATATAAAATGCTTGGAAGTGTTTTGCTATCGATTCTTGTTCTATGTCTATTCGGTGGGTGGATGTATTTCCAACAACCGTCGATGATTTTTTATCCCGTCCGAAACTTGAGCGCAACACCAGCAGATTGGGGGCTTCAATACGAAGATGTGGCACTAAAGTCTGTTGATGGAATTCGCTTACATGGTTGGTACATACCATATGCGGAAAGGGATCGTGTTTTGCTCTTTTTTCATGGTAATGCAGGCAATATGTCACATCGCGGGGAATCGATCGAGATATTCCATAGACTCGGACTCAATATATTCATTTTTGATTACCGGGGTTATGGACAAAGTGAAGGCAAACCCAGCGAATCAGGCCTTTATGCTGATGCGCGAGCTGCATGGCAATATCTTACGGATACGAAAGGCTTTAAAAAAGAGAATATCACTATCTTTGGACGGTCGCTTGGTGGGGCGGTGGCCGCTGAATTGGCAGCAGAGGTCCAACCCGGATCTTTGATTCTCGAATCGACGTTCAGTTCTGCGAAAGAAATGGCCAATACTGTATTACCGGTAATGTCACACTTAGTACCTTTGAGGTTTGAATTTGAAACGGCCGTATATATCAAACAAGTTTCATCGCCCTTGCTTATAGTCCATAGCCCTGATGACGAGATAATTCCATATCGGTTAGGTGAAAAAGTTTATCAAGCGGCCAATGAGCCCAAGTCATTTCTAAAATTACAGGGTGACCATAATGGAGGGTTTCTTATGAGCCAACCCAGATATGAGCAGGAACTTGGGAAGTTCCTGTTAACGCATGGTTACAACAAACAGCTTGCCGATGAACCTTAAGGGTGAGTCAATATGAACAAGCAGAATCTCACTATTACTGTCGAGTGTTATGCAGGACACCGGGGTGAAGAGTCCCCTCGACGTTTTTTTCTCGGAGAGAAACCAGTGGAGGTAAGCGAAATCCTTGACCGTTGGTTAGCGCCTGATCATCGTTACTTTAAACTACGAGGAGATGATGAGGCTGTGTATATCATCCGGCATGATGTGAAAACAGGGCAGTGGGAGTTAACCATGTTTGATAGTGGGAAGTTGGATCAAGCGCAATTGTCATCAACATAGTTGACGTTATATCAACCACTACATGAGGCTGGTGATACTTACTACTCGGTATATTCCTCTTTCGATTCGTCGTCCGTTGCTCGACCTTCGGTTGATGGTTTTAATTCCTGAAGAGGATCAGACCAGTCACTGATATCGGTATCGGTTACCTCAGTGCCATAGTCATCTTTTGTGCCAATATCAATAGCGCCACTCCAGTTCTCAGGTGCCTCAGCAATATCAATGTCTTGTTGATGCCAGACATTGAGTGGAATTTCTTCGATATCACCATCAAAATGCTGGGTTTCGACAAGACCTTCATCTTCATCAAATGCAACAACGAGGAAACGTTGGCCTTTGTCCAGATGTTGGTACCAGTTGCCGACGATGGGGTCTACATCGGTAGTCATCGTATATCCCTCCTTATTACTGGTATAGAAAATGTTACAAAAATAAGAAATTAGATTTTTGTAACTATAAATTTAACACTATTCTATAAACTCATCATTATATTAATTTAGTATAAATAAAGTACTAAGCAAATCAATATACACAAAAGGTCTGCTATTATTTTTTGTATGAATTCATATTAAGGAGCGAAAAAATGGCACAAGATAACCATAGCAGGGCGCGTAAAGTCGTTGAAACCTTCAGGATTGGATTGAGCGAAAGCGCACAATCAGAAATTGGTGAGGATAATTTTGAAAAATTGGCAAAACTTATCAATGAAATGATCCAGGAAGACCGGAAAGAGGCGGCCAATTTGGTTGAAGGAGTAGTTAAAAATCTACGTAAGGGTATTGATATACCTGAGCTTGGTATGTAGAAATATTCTTATAAAATATTTTTATATTCAGTTTAATTAGTTAATTACTTCCTAAATATCTTCTAATGCCATCTCACGCATACGGAATTTTTGTAATTTTCCGGTAACCGTCATCGGGAATTCATTCACAAACCGTATATATTTTGGAATCTTAAAGTGGGCGATATGGCCCTTGCAAAAATTACGCACTTCCTTTTCGGTCATATCTTCACCCGTATGTAACTGAATCCAGGCCATCACCTCTTCGCCATAAAATTCATCGGGCAGACCGAACACGGCGACTTCTGCGACTTTGGGATGAGTAAAGATGAAGTCTTCAATTTCACGGGGGTAAATGTTTTCGCCACCACGAATAATCATTTCTTTTAAGCGGCCGGTGATTTGCACGTAACCATCGGCATCCATTACACCGATATCACCGGAGTGTAGCCAATCCTGTTCATCAATGGCCTTAGCGGTGGCTTCTCTATCGCCGTAATAACCCTGCATAATGTGATAACCGCGGAAACATATTTCTCCGGACTCGCCTAGCGGCACCGTTTGATTATTTTCCAGATTAACTATTTTGACTTCCTGATGGGGCAGGTTTTTACCTACAGTTTTAACGCGTCGTTGCATGCTGTCATCGCGACTGGTGAGATGCGTCAGTGGTGAAGCCTCTGTTTCGCCATAACCAATCAAAATTTCTCTGCAATGCATTTCTTCCATCACGCGTTTCATCAATGCCGGTGGACAGGGTGCACCAGCCATGATGCCAGTGCGAAGCGTACTCAAATCGTATTCTTTAAATGTCGGTTGTTCTAACTCGGCAATAAACATAGTCGGCACACCATGAATAGCAGTGCAACGTTCATTATCCACGGCTTTCAAAACGGCTTCGGCATCAAAGTGTTCACTGGGGATCACGGCACATGCACCCACCGATAAGCACAACAGATTAGCTAACACCATACCGAAGCAATGATAAAAGGGCACCGATATGCATAACCGGTCATTTTCTGTAAAGTGCATGGCCCTGGCAGAAAACCAGGCATTATTAAGAATATTGTGGTGAGTTAATATCACCGCTTTTGGGGAACCGGTGGTTCCAGATGTGTACTGGATATTAATAGGATCATCCGTATCCAGGCTGGCGGTAACTTTTTCTAAATCATCCTGAGTGATACCATCACCGGCCGAAAGCGCTTCCGCCCATGTGATAAAACCTGGGTGAGGACGTTGTGTATTCGCGGGGGATTGTGGATCATAAACTACGACCTTTCGCAGCTTGGGAAAATCCTGGTTTTCCAGTGTCGTAGACGGTGCGTTTGATAGCTCGGGTATCAATCCAACTAACATAGCGATGTAATCACTGCTGCGGAAGCTGGGTATAACGAATATCCCCTGAACTTCGGAGTGCTGTAAGGCGTAGGCCAATTCCTGGGGACGGTAGGCGGGATTAATGTTGACCAGGATGACACCGATACGTGCCGTGGCCATTTGCAATAACAACCATTCAATATTGTTGGTTGACCAAATGCCAATGCGCTCACCTTTATTAAAACCCATCCCAAGCAATCCACGTGCAAGCTTGTCGACCTCAGTTGACAACTGCCTGTAGGTTAATCGTCGTTCTTGTGGGATAGAAACAACAGCTTCATGATCTGAGTACTTTTCAACAATGTGTGAAAAGTGTTCGGGAATAGTAAGACCTAACAGAGGCTCTTTGCCGCCGCGATGGAAATAACTTTTATTTGAAGTATTCATTTTCTGCCTCGTTCTGCAAGGCATTGTTGTTAAATAGAAACGCCTTCCCAATACGCATCAATCCGTTGCTGAATCTCGGTCAGCAATTTTTCGTTACGCTCGGGTTTAAACAAATGAGTGAAGCGGCCTTGTTTACTTAAGTATTCTTCTACGGGCTTGCGTTGTCGCGGAATCTTGGTGTGCACAACCTTACCGTCAATATATTCCTTTAGTGGCCAGACGCCGGTTTGAACCGCTAGCTTGCCGATCTCAATCGTCTCCTTGGGATCGTAATCCCAACCGGTTGGGCAGGGGGCGAGGGTAATAATCAGTCGTGGTCCCTTCATACTTTTTGCTTTTTCAATTTTACGTGCCAGATCCAATGGTTCAGTGCCAATCACCGTGGCAACGTAAGTAGGACGGTTAGCAGCCCAGATATCAAAGAGATCTTTTTTAAAGCCGGGGAATCCACGGGGACCTTTACTGGTAGAAGTTTTTGCCGCGTGTGGTGTGGCTTCGGAAAATTGTTGACCGGTGTTACCGTAACCTTCATTGTCGTAGCAGATGTATAAAAAATCCAGATTACGATCAATGGCGCCCGAGGTGGCGGATAAACCCATACCATAGGCCGAGCCATCACCGGTAAGAACAACGGTCTGCAAATCTTCTTCTGGTGAAATTCTTTTTTGTTCTAACAAAATATCAAGGGCATCGCGCACACCCTGGGCACCGGCAGGTGCAGAGGCCATTGCCGTATATAACCAGGAACCGCGAAAAGGAGTGAAGGGATAGACCGATAACAGAGTCATACACCCGGCGGCATTGATGAACACAGTTTTTTCACCGAGGATGTCGTAAATTTCGTGCAGAGACAGGAGCCCTCCACAACCCGCACACATAGGCGTGCCCGTACCCAGCAAACGAGTAGAGGGTAAGTCTTTCATTCTGCGAAAAACTGTTTCAGTCATTGTCTTCCCCTGGCTTTTCTCCTAACTTAAGTTCTTGACGTTCCACATGGGCAATGGATTGGAGTTTACGCATCTCGCGAAGTTCTCCCGCGGTATACAACAGGCGCGGTGGCGGCGCTGTCCCTTTTTCCGCCGCCTCTTTTAGTTGAGTCGCGATTTCGAATAACTCTTCCTGACTAATATCCCGTCCGCCTAGACCACCGATAAAACTCACGAGTAACGGTGCGTTTTTTTGACCGTACAGTGCTGAGGCTACTTCAGTGTGAAGCACACCGCCTTTGCCCATGGAGATATTTTGGTCGATAACCGCGACGGCTTTTTTTCCATCAAGTGCATCGCGTAATGCCTGTTCGGGAAAGGGCCGTAGTAGACGTGGGCGCACCAGACCAATGCGCCAACCTGCATCGCGTAGACGATCAACCGCCTCCCTGGCCTTGGTGGCAAAACAGCCCATCATCACAAAGGCAAATTCGGCATCATCCGTACGATAGGTTTCAATTGCACTGTAATCGCGACCGAACTGTTCTGCAAACTCAGCAGCCACTTCATCGTAAACACCCAGCGCCTCCTGGGCGGCAAGATGTAATTCATAACGGAAGTAGGAATAGGGTGAACCACCCAATACGGCCACGGCCTGGCTGGCGGGTGCACTGGCCCGTAACTGGGTATTTTCCGGATCAAACTGGCCAACAAAGCTAGCGGCGAGTACCGGGTCAGGAATTTCTACCGGCTCGCGGGTAAAGGACAAATAAAAACCATCCTGGTTGACGATGACAGGGAGTCGCACCTTCTCGTGTTCCGCCAAACGATAGGCAATGAGGGTACTGTCCAGAACTTCCTGACAGGTTGCACAGTGTATTTGCAAGAAGCCGCTGTCTCGGGCGGCAAGGATGTCGTTGTGATCGGGCTCCAGGGTAAGCGGTGCGGAGAGGCCGCGCGAGACATTGATCATCACAAAGGGTGCGCGCCAGCCCGCAACGGTGTAGAGCATTTCCATGCCATACAACAGTCCCTGACTGGAGGTGGCGGTAAAGACTCGGACCCCAGTACTTGCTGCGGCACCGGCGGCGGTGATCATCGAATGTTCCGACTCCAGCGTGGTCATGCGCCCTGGTATTTCACCGTTATCGAACCATTCGGAAAGCGTTTCGATGATCTCTGTCTGCGGGGTAATCGGAAAGGCCGGCACATAATCCACCTTCGCCAGTCGTGCAGCCCAGGCGGCGGCACCATTTCCTGTTAGCAACTGGCGAGTCATGACTTATCTCCTGCGGCTTCTGCTGCTTCTGCTAATTGGGCAACAGATTCGGCCACCGCCTCGATGGCGTGGGGCGGGCATTGGGCCACGCAGATCATGCAGCCCTTGCAATGGTCGAGGTCAATCTGGGGATAACCTTCGTCATCGACCGTAATTGCACCATCGGGACAAAATTCACTGCACACCCACCAACAACGATTGCAAAGTTGGTAATCGATGACTGGCCGCATGGTGCGCCAGGTTCCTGTGGCCGCCAGTTCACTGGTCAGTCCGGTGTGGATGGTGGGAGCAGAAATGCTTGCCTCCTCGAAGGGCAACTCAATCCACTCCGGCTTCACATAGTCCTGGGCACTTATTTCCGCGCCTTCGATGACCTTGCCCTCATATTCGGTGGCCAGTTCATAGGCCTCGGCGGCCTGCTGGAGATTTTTTTCCACAACTTCTGTCCCCAGGTGGGCCAATTCGTCACGGATTGCCTGCTGCAGGTGTTCCAACGGAATGATACCGATCAAACGTGCAGCAGCACCCGCACAAGTGGTGCCGAGGAAGGGGAGTTCAGCCCGATCTTCAACATCTTCACTCACCGGCAGAATAAGCACCTGCCCGGGCATATTGAGGCGATGTTCCCAGGTTTTGGGTGATTCGTGGCTGTTGATCAACAATACAGTTTGCGGGCCAATGCCCTGCAGTACGCCTGCAGCGGGCACGGCAACCAAAGAGTCATCTGCGACAATCACCAGGTCGGGGCGATTGATGATGCCGCGTTCATTAATGGGCAGTTTGGCGGCTCGCACATAGGCAAAGATCGGCGCGCCACGACGTTCGGCACCATAACGCGGTGCATCTTGCACCTCATAGCCGCAGAGAAAAAAGGCATCACCGAGGATGCGGCTCGCGGTCTTCATACCTTGACCGCCACGACCATGAAATCGTATGCGATACATCGAATCCCTTTATATTATGTGGGCTTGATACTACGTCCCTTCACCTAAAGTATAGTCTTTACTTGTTTGTATAAACTGCTCCCTAGACGAATCCCGGTGCTGAGGAAAATAAAGACCAGCGCCGGAAGCTCATGGCCTTTTTGACCCGTTGTAAAGCGAGGTCCATGGCGGCTTGTCTAGGTAAAATGCCTTGCGACGTCGATGTTGCACGTACCATTTCAGTATTGCGGCGCAGTTTCTCCTCAATGGTGGCAAAGGCCGCCGCCTGGCTGGCACCTTGATATTCCATAGCGGCACAGATGACACCACCAGCATTGGCGATGAAGTCAGGCACACAGAGAATGCCTTTATCTTGCAGGATCTTTTCGGCGTCATGAGTAATGGGGATATTGGCGCCTTCAATAACCAGTTTGGTGTTAAGACAATGGGCATTGTCGGCATGGATGACATCAGGCCGAGCAGCGGGAATCCAGATATCGCATTCCACATCAATGACTGCATCTCGATCAATGGCCTTGCCGCCGGCGTAATCTGCCACACTCTTGCCGGCTTGTTTGAGTTCAATTAAGGCATTTAAATCCAGCCCCTTCGGATCATGTATAGCACCGCGCGAGTCAGCCACCGCTACCAGCACAGCACCCTTTTGCGTTAAAAAACGGGCGGTATTTTTACCTACGGCCCCAAAGCCCTGAATGGCTAAACGAGCTCCATTCAGAGAAAAATCACAATAGTTAAGGGCCACATCAGTTACATGACTTAGGCCCCAGCCAGTGGCGCCAATTTCATCCAGGGGAATGCCGCCTACCTCGCGGGGTAGACCGACCACGCGACCAATTTCATCTTTGACCCAGGCCATGCATTCTTCGTCGGTACCCATATCAGGCGCAAAGATATATTCCTCCACATTTCGCAAGGAACAAGCCAGGGCACGGATGAGTTGCTGTTTTTCCTCTTTGGGCATCTTGGGATCACCGTAAAGCACAACCTTGCCGCCACCATGGGGTAGGCCGGCCGCAGCATTCTTCATGGTCATGGCGCGTGCTAGACGAAAGCACTCTTCGGTGCTCACATCAGGCGCCATGCGCAGACCACCAATGGAGGGACCTTTGGCAACATTGTCCACCACGAGAGTGGCTTTGAGATTAATAGAGGGCTCATGAATATGTATGATTTTTGACGGCCCTAATTCGTCGGCAAACTCAAAAACATCCAACATCGCTCACTCCTTGTTTGCAGTAATACCTTTATAAATTTGTCATTTTTTATCTGCGTGGGGCTTGTATCAATATAAGTGAGAATTAATTAATACCTGTTTTAATTTTAGACTATTATTATATTGGAGTATCTATTTATTAAATTAGACAAGTGGCTTTGGTGTTGTTTATAAACTTTTTTAAAGAGAGAGGTCATCATGACTAGCGAACAAATTACGAGCCAGGTTGGCGCACCTGATCCCGAATTAAATACATCACCCATTGTTGAGGATACCGATGAAGAATTTGAGGTAGTTGCTCAAGAAGTGGAGGATTTGCCTGTCTGTTATTTTAACAATTCCAGCTTCCCTAACGGAAAATATGTCTGTAGTGGTAGTGGGGAACTCCTGCATTGTGAAAATGGTTTATGGGTTCGAGAGGGTACTTGTGACCCTGAAAATCAATAAACACTCCACTTTTTACTTACACCTAATTCTGTTGCCAAATATTTGTTTGCAGGAAATTTGATTTATAGGTATTAAAAAGAAAAAAAGGAGCATGTATGGCCATCATTGGTATTGATTTAGGTACGTCAAACTCTGCTGCCGCCGTATTACGAGGCGGAAGACCTGTCATCATTCCCAGTGCCGAAGGTATTAGTCTCGGCGGTAAGGCTTTTCCCAGTTATGTTGCAATCACTTCTGATGGTCAAACATTGATTGGTGAGCCGGCGCGCCGCCAGGCTTCTTCCAATCCCGAAGGAACTGCCACCGCTTTTAAACGCAAAATGGGGCGAAGGGACAAAACCACTCTACGAGGTCATGAGTTTACACCCGAGCAACTTTCTGCCTTTTTGTTACAAAAAATCAAACGTGATGCCGAGGCCTTTCTGGGTGAAACGGTAGAGAAGGCTGTGGTTACCGTACCTGCCTATTTTGATGACAACCAAAGGAATGCTACCAAAGATGCCTGCAAGATAGCGGGCATTGACGTTGCTCGCCTGGTAAATGAACCAACGGCTGCGTCGCTGGCTTACGGACTGGATCGCGCTGATGAAGATTTGCGTATTGCCGTTGTTGATTTCGGTGGTGGTACGCTCGACGTTACCATTATGGAGTTCGGTAAAGGCGTGTTTGAAGTCAAGGCAACCAGTGGTGATACACAGCTGGGCGGAACAGACATGGATCAAATACTGCTTGATGGGTTGGTGGAAAGGTTCCGGAATGAATCGGGCGCAGATTTACATACTGATATCAAAGCCATCGCCCGATTACGCGAAGCTGCCGAGGTCGCAAAAATTGAGTTATCCACCAGTACAACAACACACATCAGCCTGCCTTATATCGCTGCTGTTGGTGGAGAACCAACACATCTGGAACTCGA
>JAUVNZ010000330.1 GCA_030599435.1 Gammaproteobacteria bacterium
ATCGACTTCACATAAGGACAGTGATTGCAGATAAACATGACCAATAAGCCTTTTTCACCACGCGCCATTTCAGGCGTCCAGATTTTCCCATCTACACCGGACAAAGAAAAATCGACAACAGGTTTATCAAATTCACATACAGGGGTTTCAAGTGATACCATTTTTTCTCTCTCTAAAAACTTTGCTTCAAAAAATCTATCTAACAAATGGGTAAATACGGCTGTCTCTATGTTTTTTACGCTTGATTCTCGCACAAGGTTATTATCCAATCTGGAGAAAATCATGCCAACTCCGTAGCCGGTCACGCCCTTTTTAGCTCTTGAATTCGTAGAAAAAGCCACCATATACTGTTAAAATGGTGGATTCCGTCCGAGATTAACAATCCTCAATCGTATTGATGAGATATTTACAATACGATTGCCACGGACTCACAGGCAATAACTTAGGCAAGCAATATTTATTATGGGTAATTCTATGGCATCTCCTCTATTGGAACAAGACAAACAATCACGTCTTAAAACGCTCATTGCGAAGGGAAAAGAACAAGGCTTCCTCACCTATGCAGAGGTTAACGACCACTTGCCTGAAGGTATTGTAGATCCTACACAAATTGAAGACATCATTAATACCATCAATGATATGGGTATCAGAGTACTGGAAACAGCACCTGAGGCTGAATCACTGGTACTCACAGATGCATCAGTAAGTGAAGCCGATGACGAAACCACTGAAGAAGCGGTTGCTGCATTAGCATCCATTGAGACAGAGCTAGGCCGCACTACCGATCCCGTGCGCATGTACATGCGTGAAATGGGCAGCGTAGAGCTACTCTCACGTGAAGGTGAAATCGAAATTGCCAAACGTATCGAAGAAGGTTTAAAACAGGTACTGCATGCGCTGGCAACCAACCCTACAACTGTTGGCAATACCATTAAGGTATGGGAAAACGTCCAGGCTGGAGAAAAGCGCCTTAACGAACTGATTATTGATTTCCACAAAAGCGATGAAGAACTTGATCGACTCGCCGCCGAAGCCCTGCGGCGCGCTGCAAAAGAAGCAGAAATGGCAGCAGCAGGTAAACCTGTGCAAAAAGATGAGGTCGTTGATACCGGCCCTGATATCGAAAAAGTTAAAAAGATCTTTTCCAAAGTCAAACGCGCACATACCCGCTGCCTGAATATCATTGAGAAAAAAGACCGCAAGCCTGAAGAAATCAAAAAAGCCCGTGCTGCCATGTCCGGCGCTTTCCTTGAATTCAAATACGCACCGGTACTGATCACTCGTTTAACCCGGGAGCTTCACAGCACAATTAATCGTGTTCGCCAGCTGGAACGACACATTCTTAGCCTTGCGGTAAACAAAGCACACATGCCACGCAAGATAATGATTACCACCTTCCCGCAAAATGAAGTCAACACCACGTGGATAGATCAATATTGCAAGGGCCATGAATACTCGGAAAAACTCAACGAACTGGCACCAGACATTAAAATTACCCAGCAAAAACTGGCCGTTATTGAAAAAGAATTTGGTTTAACCATTTCAGATATTAAAGAAATCAATCGCAAAATGTCGATTGGTGAAGCCAAAGCACGTCGCGCCAAAAAAGAAATGGTGGAAGCCAACCTGCGCCTGGTTATTTCAATCGCGAAAAAATACACCAACCGTGGCCTGCAGTTCCTCGATTTAATTCAGGAAGGCAACATTGGCCTGATGAAAGCCGTAGACAAGTTTGAATACCGTCGTGGTTACAAATTTTCAACTTACGCAACATGGTGGATCCGTCAGGCAATTACCCGTTCAATTGCCGATCAGGCGCGTACTATTCGTATCCCGGTACATATGATTGAAACGATTAATAAACTAAATCGTATTTCACGTCAGATGTTACAGGAAATGGGACGTGAACCAACGCCAGAAGAATTGTCTGAGCGTATGGAAATGCCGGAAGACAAAGTGCGTAAAGTACTCAAGATTGCCAAAGAACCTATCTCAATGGAAACTCCGATTGGTGATGATGAAGATTCACACCTTGGTGATTTTATTGAAGACCAGAATGTTGAATCGCCGGTTGACTCTGCAACAGCAGGCGGCCTGGGTGAAACCGTTCAGGGTATTCTGGAGGGCTTAACGGCTCGTGAAGCTAAAGTACTACGCATGCGTTTTGGTATTGATATGAATACTGACCATACTCTGGAAGAAGTAGGTAAACAGTTTGATGTAACGCGTGAACGTATTCGTCAGATTGAAGCCAAGGCATTACGTAAATTAAGACATCCAAGTCGCTCAGATCATTTACGTAGTTTTCTGGATATTGAATAACACGATACGATTCAATTAAAATATCATAATAAAAAAGGCAGCTTTAAAATTATATTAAAGCTGCCTTTTTTTATTCCTGGCTTAACCTAATGACTCACGAATAATTTTTAATAAGTTTTCTGCGTTATAAGGTTTATTAAGTAATTTTTTATACAAA
>JAUVNZ010000194.1 GCA_030599435.1 Gammaproteobacteria bacterium
ATGGTTGGTCAGTGGCAAAAATTGCCGTTGATCATTCAGGTCAAATTGATAAAGCATCATTGTCTTCAATTGTTAGTCAGGCACCGAAAATAATGGCGGTGATGATGGCCAACAATGAGACCGGAGTCGTGCAAAATATAACTCATGTGGCTGAAGCCGCGCATGAATGTGGCGCAACCTTGCTCACCGACGCAGTGCAGGCGGCAGGGAAAATTCCGCTGGATTTTCCAACCAGTGGTGCACAGTTAATGAGTTTGTCGGCACACAAGATTTATGGTCCGAAAGGTGTGGGTGCATTGATTGTTGACAAGGCTGTAGACATGGAGCCATTACTTCATGGTGGTGGACACGAGAAAGGTCGGCGAGCAGGTACAGAAAATGTCGCGGCTATTGTGGGTTTTGGTAAGGCAAGTGAGTTAGCTGCCAGTGAGTTAGCTGAAAGACAAAACCATATGCTGGAGTTGCAGGGTTATCTGGAAAAACAGTTAATTACCGATATCCCACAATTGGAAATTTTTGGACAACAGGTAAAGCGTTTACCCAACACCACATTTTTTGCGATGCCGGGCCTGGATGGTGAAACCTTGTTGATGGCATTAGATCAAGCAGGTTTAGCGGTTTCCAGCGGTTCTGCTTGCGGAACCGGGGATGTTGAACCCAGCCATGTTTTGCTGGCAATGGGAATTGATAGTGAATTGGCTCGCAGCGCAGTAAGAGTTAGTGCGGGTAAAGATACGACACGTAATGAACTAAATCATTTCGTGAAATGTTTGAAAGAACAAATACGAGTACTGCAGAGTTTTGGTGCTGTAGCGTAAGTCGAATTTGAAATTAAACAACCTATTGATAATATATTTAGGGTAGTAATTAGATGACAACAAGTTACAAACGACCAATATACATGGACTATGCGGCAACCACGCCGATGGATCCTCGCGTCGCGAATAAAATGATGGAATATATGACGCCAGACGGTGAGTTTGGCAATCCGGCTTCACGTTCTCACTCTTATGGCTGGAATGCAGAAGCTGCCGTAGAAGAAGCGCGTAAACAGGTGGCAGCTCTAGTGAATGCTAACCCCAAAGAAATCATCTGGACATCTGGCGCCACCGAGTCTGACAATCTTGCCATTAAGGGTGCTGCGCACTTTTATAGTAAAAAGGGCAAGCATATTATTACCAGCAAGACGGAACACAAAGCCGTGCTGGATAGTTGTCGTCAACTGGAGCGTGAAGGTTTTGAGGTAACATATCTGGATCCCGAACCTACCGGCCTGATCGATTTGAAAAAATTGGAAGACACTATACGCGATGACACCATCTTAATTTCCATAATGCATGTAAATAACGAACTGGGTGTCATTCAGGATATCGCTGCCATAGGCGAGTTAGCGAGATCAAAGGGTGTTGTCTTTCATGTTGATGCGGCACAAAGTGCCGGCAAGATAAAAATTGATTTGTCAGATTTAAAAGTTGATCTAATGTCTTTTTCCGCCCATAAAATTTATGGGCCTAAAGGTATGGGGGCGCTCTATGTGCGTCGTAAACCACGTATACGTCTGGAAGCACAAATGCATGGCGGTGGCCATGAGCGTGGAATGCGTTCTGGAACGCTTGCGACACATCAAATTGTTGGCATGGGTGAGGCCTTTCGCATCGCAAGAGAAGATTTAGCCAAAGACGAGACTCATATCGCCACTTTACGCGACCGTCTATACGAAGGTTTGAAGGATCTTGAAGAGGTGTATGTCAACGGAGATATGGCGCATAGCGTACCAAACATCTTTAATATTAGTTTCAACTATGTAGAGGGTGAATCCCTCATTATGGCGTTAAAGGACATGGCAGTCTCCTCTGGCTCAGCCTGTACGTCGGCGAGTTTAGAGCCTTCATATGTGTTACGAGCACTGGGCCGTAACGATGAGCTGGCACATAGTTCTATTCGTTTTAGTATAGGCCGTTTTACTACGGAAGAAGAAGTGGATTACGTGATATCACATGTACGTGAAGCCATTGAAAAATTACGCGCACTTTCACCACTGTGGGATATGTATAAAGAAGGCATTGATCTTTCCCAGGTAAAATGGGCCGCGCATTAACAGGATTTTTACGAAAAGAATTTATTAAATATTTAACAACAGTCACTAAGACTGTGAGGTAGGGCAACATGGCATACAGCGATAAAGTTTTAGACCATTACGAAAATCCACGTAACGTAGGCACTATGGATAAAGACGATTCCTCCGTCGGCACCGGCATGGTTGGTGCACCGGCCTGTGGTGATGTGATGCGTTTACAGATCAAAGTGAGTGACGATGGTGTGATTGAAGATGCACGATTTAAAACCTATGGTTGTGGTTCGGCTATTGCGTCCAGTTCTTTGCTCACCGAGTGGGTGAAAGGAAAAACTCTGGATGAAGCAGGACAAATTAAAAACACAGAGCTTGCGGAAGAGTTGGCCTTACCGCCGGTGAAGATTCATTGCTCGGTACTGGCCGAAGATGCCATCAAAGCTGCTATTGAAGACTACCGTGGTAAGTCTGGCGACAAGGATTCCAACGAAGCTGCATAGTAATTAGTGCCTGGAATTAGTTATGACGATTACATTGACAGAATCTGCCGCTGATAGAATTAAATCATTCCTTGATAATCGAGGTAAGGGTATTGGGTTGCGTCTTGGTGTTAAAACCACGGGCTGCTCGGGGATGGCTTACATTATTGAATTTGCAGATGAAATTGATAATGATGACAATGTCTTTGAAGATAAAGGTGTCAAGGTACTTATTGATCCCAAGAGTTTGATTTATCTGGATGGCACGGAAGTTGATTATGCTAAAGAAGGATTGAACGAGGGATTTCAGTTTAATAATCCGAACGTGAAAGATAGCTGTGGTTGCGGTGAAAGTTTCACGGTCTAATTCCTAATAATTAAGCGGTTTTATTTTTGTTATGCAATCGGCGGATCTTTCCAGCAGCTTTTTCACACTATTTGATCTGCCAGTGTCTTTCGATGTTGATCGCAAGATACTAACTGAGCGTTATCGCACGTTACAACGAACTGTACACCCTGACCGCTTTGCCAACGCCGCCGAATCAGAGCGGCGTTTGTCTGTACAGATGGCGACCCGTATTAATGAAGGTTACCAAACGCTAAAAGATCCGCTTGCGAGAGGACGTTACATGCTGGAATTACGTGGCGTTGCGCTGGATGATCTGGATACTGCTTTTGATGGTGAGTTTTTGATGGAGCAGATGGAATTGCGTGAACGTTTAGGCGCTGTAAAAGAATGTGCTGACCCACATCAGCAATTACAAATAATAGCTGATGATATCAGTGCAAGAAAAAAAAGGATTACAGAAACATTGGCAGTTTCTTTTATAAAGAATACGAGCGAAGCATTAGAGAAGGCCCGAGACCTGACGCGAAAGCTACAGTTTTTCAATCGTCTTGAAGAGGAAGTACACGCGTTGGATGATGATCTGTCAGATTATTGATTTTTCTGTTATGAAGAATTTAGATTAAACATTATGGCACTACTACAAATAAGCGAACCAGGACAGGCTACTGATCCACATCAGCGCAAGCTGGCTGCGGGCATTGATCTGGGGACAACCAATTCACTGGTTGGAACCGTGCGCAGTGGGAAAGCGGAAACCCTCCCTGATATTGATGGCAACCATTTATTGCCTTCAATTGTGCGTTATCGTGAAGGCGAGTCACCACAAGTGGGCGCAATTGCTAAACAATCATCTGTTGAAGACCCACGCAACACCATTTGCTCTGTTAAACGATATTTGGGCAGGGGACTTGCCGATATTTGCAAACAATGCAGCTGGAAAGAATATGATTTTGTAGACAGTGAAGCGTCTGTACCGCGAATCCGGACTCTAGGTGGTGATGTCACACCGGTCGAAATTTCAGCTGAAATTTTAAAAGAATTAAAACAGCGTGCAGTAAGTAG
>JAUVNZ010000203.1 GCA_030599435.1 Gammaproteobacteria bacterium
GAACGCCGCTCACTGAACGCCGTAATAGCATCATCGCCATAACGCAACCAAACCCAGTTAACTCCAAAATGAGTCGCTAAGGCCTGAAGGTTTTCGTATTCAATGTTCCCACCTTTGGCCCATTTACCAACGGCCTGGCCGGAGACACCCACAATACGTCCCACCTTCGCATGGGAAATGCTGTTTTCATTGATTAGCCCGGATAACCGAGCTGCAAAAGTTTCCTGTTCACGCATACTTCATCACCCTTGTTTCGACCATGTTAAATCCATTTAGACATGCTGATATCTATGTTTAACGAGTTAATGCCACACAATGTTCCACTAACTTGAACTGAATAGCCGCCCCATCCCCAAAAAATCAATCTAATATATCTTCATAGTTCTAACGTTTATCCCGACATTATAACTCTTTTGTAGACTCTTCAGAAGAGGTATGTGACACAGAATTTACTGATAAGTTGCGTGGTTTATATCCCTCAGGCCGAATAGCGACGATGTTAATAATGCGGCTACAGCACTCCCCATCCAGACGGTAAAAGGCATATTCAAACCTGGGATTACTACGCCCGCGAGTGGCAAGATCGTGGCGGATTTGGGCATCTATTGCCAGATCAAACTCAAACCGTAATTCCAGGTCAGTATCCCCCACCGCAATAAAATCGATGCTCATGGTACGAGTCCAGACATCAAACCCCGGAAACCTTTTCGCGCAGGCCAGCGCGGCTACAGGGTCCGCCACCGCTGCCTGATACCCGCCAAACATGCTATCTCCCATATTGCGTGAGAAGGCTGTTAACGGCAGCCGCAGGCGCACTATGGACCAGTCATCTGCCAATTCCAGCACTTTCACCCGCATGAGCCAAAAGGGTGGATACCACTCCAGTCGCTGCCGTGGCGAGAGAAAACCCAGATTTTTCATGAATCGCAGGATGTTCATGACGACCCCGGATCAGCCTCGTTATTTGAGCTATTTTCACCACCGTTATTTTTCACCAAAGTCACCCCACAACCACTGCAATACCGAAAGAGCCGCCACCGCTGCCGTTTCGGTGCGCAAGACTCGTGGCCCGAGGCGCAAAGGACAATAACCTGACGACTCTGCGGCAGCAATTTCCGTTGGCGCCAGGCCCCCCTCTGGACCAATCAATACAATTACCGGCCCTTCTGGTCTCGATAAATCAGCCAGGGAAGTCTCCGCCCGATGATGAAGCACCAGTTTGAGACTTGAGTTGAAACCAGAGTCAGGGCCTGATTCAGATTCATCCAGCCACTGTTGTAGAGGCACAGTGGGTTTTACTTCCGGTACCACATTGCGGCCACTTTGTTCACAGGCGCCATTTACTATTGCCTGCCAATGTTGCTGTCGGCGGATCAAGCGATCGCCCTTTAAATTCACCACGGTACGCTCGGTATTTACCGGCACGATTTGCGTGATACCTAACTCCACGGCCTTTTGCACTGTGTAATCCATACGCTCACCACGAGAGACCCCCTGCACCAACACCAGTTCCAGTGGTGATTCCACATTTCGGTCAACAGATTTACCTAGTTTGATACTGGCAGCACGGCGTTCAACAGTCGACACGGTAGCCTCGAATTCGCCATCCCTACTTCCATTGAAGACCACCAATGCATCACCCACCCGTAGTCTCAACACCCTGGTGAGATGTGCCGTGGCCTGAGCATCCAGTTCAATACTCTGGCCAGCGGATAAGACTATCGGTTGATAAATCCGGGGGACTCGCACAGCTGGCTCCTGTTGTAAGGTATTAGGTAAGGTATTAGGGCAATGGATCGATGGGAACATTATGGCCGCCCTCATACTATGTCTCAACAAACAGTCTCAACAAAGCGCATTAACATGGCATAATGATGCCCATTGTCTAAGCGAGCTCGTATTCACGACCACTGATGAATCAACTAACAATCACCCAACCCGATGACTGGCACCTGCACGTACGTGATAACGATGTCATGGCCAGCGTTATTGGTTTTACAGCACGCCAGTTTGGCCGCGCCATTATCATGCCAAATCTGAAAACACCCGTGACCACTACGATTGATGCTTTGGTATATAGAGATCGCATCCTGTCTGCTCTTCCTGAGAACAGTTCTTTCCAGCCATTGATGACTCTCTACCTCACAGACAACACACCAGAAGAAGAAATTAAAAAAGCAAAAGACAGTGGGTTCATACATGCAGTCAAATATTATCCCGCTGGCGCAACCACCAATTCAGACAGTGGTGTAACTGATTTAAAAAAACCAGAAGTTGCTTTAGCTGCTATGGAACAACTCGGCCTGCCCCTATTGGTGCATGGCGAAGCCACCCATCCCTCTATTGATATTTTTGACAGAGAGAAAGTGTTCATCGACCAGCAACTCGCCCCACTCATCGAACGTTTTCCGAACTTGAAAGTGGTTTTTGAACACATCACCACATCTGATGCTGTTCAATTTGTAACAGAAGGCAATGACAACATTGCCGCTACAATGACACCCCATCATCTTTTACTAAACCGTAATGCCATGTTGGTAGGTGGTATTCACCCCCATAATTATTGCCTACCGGTTTTAAAACGTGAAACTCATCGTGAGGCCCTGGTTAAAGCCGCCACCAGCGGCAACTCAAAATTTTTCCTGGGCACTGACAGTGCACCCCACGCAAAAGACGCCAAAGAATCCAGTTGTGGTTGTGCTGGAATTTTTAGTGCCCATGCTGCACTGGAATTTTATACCACTGCTTTTGATCAAGCAGGTGCGCTCGACAAACTGGAAGCTTTTGCCAGTTTTTATGGTGCCGATTTTTACGGACTGCCTCGAAACACTCAACAAGTAACGCTAAATAAATCTAATCTGGAAATTCCGACAGAACTACCTTTCGGCAAACAGACACTGGTGCCATTTTTTGCGGGAGAAACTCTGGAATGGGCACTGAGCTAAATTCCACTCCAGTAAAGTCAGCCATCGCTGAACGCTTTCGTGGTTTTTTACCAGTGGTGGTCGATGTGGAGACTGCGGGCTTTAATGCTGACACTGATGCTTTACTGGAAATTGCCGCCGTCACCCTGCGCATGGATCTCAATGGCAACCTGCAACCGCATGAAACCCATAGTGCGCATGTAAAACCTTTTCCTGGCGCAAATTTAGAAGCTGCAGCATTAGCTTTTACCGGTATTGACCCACATCACCCGTTTCGAATTGCACTGGAAGAAGCAGAGGCTCTGCGAAAAATTTTTACTCCTGTGCGTGCAGCAATAAAAGAAAGCGGTTGTACACGAGCCATACTCGTCGGGCACAACCCTGCCTTTGATCTTTCTTTTGTTAAGGCAGCTGTAGAACGCACAAAAATAAAACGCAATCCATTTCACCAGTTCAGTACTTTTGATACTGCCACTCTCGGCGGCCTGGCCTATGGTCAAACTGTTTTGGCTCGAGCTATGAGCGTAGCGGGAATTGAATGGGATGACAGTGAAGCACACTCTGCTGTATACGATACCGAAAAAACAGCAGAACTTTTTTGCGCCATCGTGAACAAATGGAAAGCTATGAGCGGTTCGCCCTTCTAATCTACCCCCTCCAAAAACTATTCACTCTAAAAATGTGATATCAGTCACATTTTTTATATTCACCCATCACACTTTCAGAAGACCATACGATACCCTCGTCTAGTAACCATAAAAAACAAAGGAGACTGTAATGAGTAAGGTAAAACTTCTTCTGGCGCTAATCGTTGCCAGCTTCGTATTATCCGGCTGTGCTGGAATGAACTCCAAACTCGATAAAAAATCTTTTACCGCAAATAAAAAA
>JAUVNZ010000349.1 GCA_030599435.1 Gammaproteobacteria bacterium
GTGTTAACGGTAACCGTTACTGCCAAGGTGGGCGACAAGACGGCTTATCTTTCAGAAGTGCATCAGGCTGGTATTTTTACATTGGCTGGTTTTAAAGAGAATGAGCGCACCCACATGTTGGGTAGTTATTGCCCGAATATTTTGTTTCCATACGCACGTGAAGCAATTTCAGACCTCATTGGTAAAGGTGGATTCCCGCAACTGTTATTAGCGCCGGTTAATTTCGATGCACTGTATGCCCAGCATGTACAGCAGCAGCAGGAAAAAAATACAACAGCAGAAGAACCTGTCCACTAAATGTTTATTTGCAGACTGTTCAATCATTTTGCATGTCAAACAAAAGCCACGTAGTTAGATGAACTCAAACAAACAACCTATTGTAGTGTTAGGCGCAGGCTCGTGGGGAACTGCATTAGCCATTCAGCTAATGCGCCATGGCGGCCCGGTTATATTGTGGGGGCATGAGTCTGCCCATATGGCTGACATTGCAAAACAAAGAAGTAATGAGATTTACTTACCGGGGATTAATCTTCCTGAGGCTTTGATAATAGAGCCCGACTTGGAAATGGCGGTTAAGGGTGCGCAGGATATTTTGGTGGCAGTTCCTAGCCATGCTTTTCGATCAGTGCTTGTTGCCATACAACCAATGATAACGAGCACTACCCGATTGACATGGGCCACTAAAGGCCTGGAGGCAGGATCAGGAAAATTACTGCATGAAGTTGCGACGGAAGTTTTAGGTGAAAAAATACCCATGGCCGTCGTATCTGGGCCAACATTTGCGCGAGAAGTAGCCGAAGGTTTGCCCGCTGCCGTTACCATTGCTTCTCAAAATGAAGAATTTGCCCGTGACATGGCAGAACGTTTTCACAGCGAAACTTTTCGTGCATACACCAGCGATGATGTGATTGGTGTAGAAATTGGTGGCGCGGTAAAAAATGTACTGGCAATTGCTACCGGGATTGCCGATGGTTTGGGTTTTGGTGCTAATACTCGCGCGGCATTGATTACGCGTGGTCTGGCAGAAATGATGCGTCTTGCAGACACTGTAGGCAATAAACAGAACGGCCACAAGGAAACTTTAATGGGGCTGGCTGGATTGGGTGATCTTGTTCTGACCTGTACCGATAATCAGTCACGAAATCGTCGTTTTGGGCTGGCGCTGGGAAAAGGTGACGATATGGAGGAAGCGCTCGCGCATATTGATCAAGTTGTTGAGGGTGTACAAACAGCACGTGAAGTTTTCGAACTCGCTCAGCGTGAAGCCGTGGATATGCCAATTACCGAACAAGTGTATGAAGTGCTTTATGAGGGCCTAGCCCCCAAAGAGGCGGTACAAAAGTTGTTATCGCGCGTTCAGAAAGCGGAGCTTAGCTAGCGACTTTATAGATCTGTATTAACGTTCTGCACCTAATGTTTTGCACCTAATGTTTTACATCTAACGTTAGGTGCTATAGTTTTGAGCCCTTAAATCCCTGTTGTCGCCAGGCTTCGTAAACAATAATAGAAACCGCGTTGGCAAGGTTCAGGCTGCGGTTATTGGGAACCATGGGAATCCGCAATCGTTGCTCTGGCGGCAGAGACTCCAGAATTTCCAACGGTAGTCCTCGCGTCTCCGGACCAAACAGCAAGGCATCCCCCGGCTCATAGTGAATCCCTGTATAATCCTGACCACCTCTGGTAGAACAGGCGAGTATCCGGTTGGGTTGAATGGCCTCAACAAAGGCCGCCAGATTTTCATGCATCTGTACCTCGGCAAACTCATGATAATCCAGGCCTGCGCGGCGTAACTGCTTGTCGGACATATCAAAACCCAGTGGACGAATGAGGTGAAGCTGAGAGCCGCAATTGGCGCACAGGCGGATAATGTTGCCGGTATTGGGTGGAATCTCCGGCTCAAAGAGAACAACGTGATACATTATGTTCCTGGATAAAGGGCTCTTATCTATGGTTTTTACAAACAGTTTTTACTAACGGTTTCTACTAATGGTTCATACTAATGCCCCATAACTATGGTTCATAAATCACAAAAACCCATGCTGGCTTCCGAGTTCTGCGGAATGCAGTTCGATACGCCTATAGTTCTGCTTTCGGGTTGTGTCGGATTTGGCGAAGAATACACGCGGGTTAAAGGTTTTTCCAATCGAGATGTGGGAGCGGTATGCCTTAAAGGTACTACGATGGAACCGCGTCTTGGTAATCAACCGCATCGAGTAATGGAAACCCCGGCGGGAATGCTTAATGCCATTGGATTGCAAAATCCCGGCACACGCCATGTGGTCGACGAGATCTTA
>JAUVNZ010000148.1 GCA_030599435.1 Gammaproteobacteria bacterium
CTGACGCCGTGCAGGTTCACCAATTAAGCTCTGGCCATCAGGTGTCATAGCCACATAACTTGGAAAGGCCTTACCGCCAAGACTAATACCCTCAGCACTCGGAATGATAACTGGACGTCCCCCTCGTAATACTGCTGCAGCTGAATTCGAGGTTCCCAAATCAATCCCGATGATCGCCATCTACTTCTCCTTTTCTTATTTTTATATACAGATATATACGACCTGGCTTACATAAGCCAGGTCTTGATTAAACAACGGTATTACTCAACCTTAACGTTATGGCGTTTTGATTTTTTCAACTTGGATAAGGTTAACTTAAGGATACCGTTTTTGAATTTTGCTTTGGTTTTTTCTTCATCTACTTCAGCAGGTAACGATAAAGTACGAGAATAACTACCTCGCGATATTTCACAGCGGTAGTAGTCACCCTTTTCTTCCTTCTCTTCATGACTGGTACTACCCTTGATGGTCACAGTATTATTTGTGACAGAAATCTCGAGATCTTTTTTATCTACACCTGGCAATTCTGCGTTAACAATGATTTCATTATCCTTTTCAATAACATCAACACTGGGTGTCTTACCTTCGAATGCCTTGATTTCGGGAAATGATGGAAAATTGAACCGGAACGGGTGCATCCAGCCATGCGGGAAATGCCCCGCAAACATCTGTTCCATTTCTTCAAATGGACTTATTGCATGTGTAGGTTCAACTTTCTGTACTTCCGTTTTGCTTTGTTCTTTCTCTTCTTTAGCCATATCAAACACTCCTTCGTTCATTTAAGTATTATAGATTCTTATAAAATATTATAGTTGTTATAAAGGATTATGCATCTGATCTTGATCAAGTTATAGCGTATTTTTATGATACACCAGTAGATGTATTAGCCCTTTATTAAAGCATGGCAATTTCTATATTGTTAAAGCTCTGTTGGTTTTGCTGCGTGTATTCAACCTTATGTTCAACGGCATGAATTACCTCATGAGAAAAAGGAACGCCTTCCATCTTTTCCATACCAGTCAGTCCACCGGGACTAAAAACATTTATTTCCATTAACTTGTTGCCAACAATGTCCAGTCCTACCAAAAACATACCGTCCTTGATCAACCTGGGACGCACCAATTCTGCCAGGTGTAACATTTCATCGCTAACAACAGCTTTTTCAGAAATCGCTCCTGCCGTCATATTACTTCTGAAGTCAGAATCTCCGCTCTGGCGTACACGATGAAAAGCGGCATAATGCCCTTTGCATTGCAGTGGTATACCATTCATCAAAATCAGTCGGGTATCGCCTTTGGCCGCCTCGGGTAAATATTCCTGCGCAATGATGTATCCCTCGGTTGCAACCGCTTCAATCATCTGATTAATATTGGCACCGCTTTGTGGGTTAACTAAAAACACATTTCGTCCACCTGAGCCCGCCAATGGTTTAAGCACCGCCCAACCATCCTGTTCCGAAATAAAATTCTTAATCTCAGTGTGGTTACGTGTGATCAAGGTACGAGGTCTTACCTCTTCGGGAAAAGTTTGCAAATACATTTTGTTAATGGCCTGTGCAAGACCATTGGGATCATTCAAGACAATTACACCATGGCGCATGGCAAGTCGTGCAAAGTTTATCCCTGCAAGCCTTGCCCATGGACGAGTATTCACATCAACTGCAGGATCATTACGTAATAACAAAACATCCAATTCATCAATGCTAATGCGTTCAGCGTGGGCTTTTTTATCTCTTAAGGCATTGAGATAAGTATCACCTGTACGGTACTTTTTATCAGGAACTCGACGTGCATAAGCATGTGCTTTTTCATCTGGCTCATAAGCAAGATCAGCAACACTCATATACCAGACCTCATGACCGAGATTGGTGGCAGCAATAGCAAGATGGGTAGTCGTATAATCCCCCAACTCGGTCTGGATATCGTTGACGATAAGACCTAACCTCATGCTTCCTCCGAAGTTAGTTCAAGTATTGAAACACCTTCACGTATACGCGCCAGTCTTTGTTGTGTTTCCGGTTTATCAAGATAACGTGGTCTTAATACGGCTGGGCTAAGAACTTTGCGCCACTGTAACTCCTCGACTAAAAGCAGTTGTTCATGACTTATTTTACCAAGCAATAACATCTCCAAATCTCCATCCTGAGAAAGGTAAGACAAAAGCTTCATCAAGCCGCGCAGATATATAGCGTCTTTGGTATAACCACCTCCCCGGTAAACCCGCATCGAAATATTAAATGCTACGGACTGACTAAAACTATATTGATCATGCAAGAGACGAAAGGTCTCAATAAAACTCGCCCCTTGATAAATCGACTGCACCGCAATCACGCGTCCGGCCAATATACGTAAACGAGGTCGACTTAAACCACCAGCCAAATATTCAGCCAATACTGCCAGTCCTTCCTGCAAGGATTCATAACCTGACATACCAGTATAAAACTCACGTAATGGTTGTTGTTGGCCGTTGTAATACGTCACTACATGAGTACCAATTTCATGTGCCAGTGTCGCGTCAATACTCAAACGCGGTACCCTGGCATCACCACCAATCAGAAAATTTCCTTTAGAAACTAAAATGCCGGTAATGTCATCTCGCACCTCAACCCTTGCAGTAAAATTTGCATCCTGGCTACGGTAATAGTCAATCTCATTACGTGCTATCTCAGCAAACTGTTGCGGGTTAAGAAAGTCATTACCACGGTCATCAGGAAGATGTGCCGAAATTTGTTGCAGAATGTTTTCTGCCAAGACTAATAAGTCCGCTTCAATATCACCGAACAATTGTCGGCTACCATATAAAAATCGTGCAGTATTGCGATCAGCTATCAGGGTAATCTGACGATCGAGTTCATTTTGTTTTTCTTCATAAATATGAGTCAGTGTCGGGTCTTCGATCTGTTCAATCGGAATGTTATACAATTCACGTTTCATTAATGCTGGATCGATAGGCCGCGGCCGATATAGAAATTCAGGATGCCGTTCAAATTTGGAAAAACGAAACCTTTCCCAGGCCTGAGGCGCATTCACCGGTGTCACATGTAATAACAAATCGAATCGTTGACTGATAGCCGCGAGTTGCTCATCAACTGCATTAACCACCCGTGTCATGGCATGCCGACCAAGTTCATGAAAATGTTTTGGCCGTTGTGTGGTATGAGAATGGGTAAACGTATAGAACGTTCGTTTAAGCACTCGTGCTAACTCGTTGTGTAATTCACGTAATTCAAATGGATACAACTCACCACTTTGCGCATCACGATAAATAGGATTCACCTCTAAACCTATGGTAATAAAATTTTGTTTTTCATTAGTAAATAAAGGATTAAGATCGGGTGGATGAATGGTATTGTGATAACTCAGCTCTACCAGTGATGTTTGTCCTTCAATCCTGATGGAGAGTAATTCAGTTTCCAGTTCTTCAAGAACGTGCTGCGGCGTAGCATGCTTTGGCGCATAAATGTGAAATAACGGTAAGGCCTTTTCCTCATCGGGCTCTGCACTCCATAACTCAAATAAAAGAAAGGCGCCATAATGTTTACTCTGTTGTTGCGCAATTTCATTCACCAGAAGTACTAATTCTGAATAATGACGTTCTCTGGAGGTTGCCAGTAAATATGACGCTTCGCCCAGTAAAAGTCGTTCTGTGCCATTATCCTCTCTTTTTAAAGGTCGACGGTAAACACAGAGAAACGGTAACTGTCGATCGATATGCAAACGACTACTATCGGGTAAGTCACAGCGCACCAATTCGTTACGCGCAAGTGTCTCACCAATCGAGGCTATCAGCTTATCATCGATGCTAGTTGTCATTGTTTTCTTCCAGTGCATGTAACTCTTCCAATATGCCGGGGATAGTCGAATGCAGGGCCTCACGAATGGCGTGTAGCTGTTTTTCATCGGCTTCACCTGTCCATTCATCCATGAAAAACTTTTTAAACTCTACCGATAACACACAGGCGGAAGCAGGAAACTTGCCGTGTATCCAGCGTGCCAGCTGTCGTCCTTCGAATTTGATGTTTTCACGTACATCAAGATGTCGTCCAAGAAAATCAAATTGCTTAAGATCTTTTATAAAACGATTTACGACACAACCACAAAGTTTGCGATCCAATGTTCCGGTACCAACATTTACCTCGGGGTTCTTTGCAGGATCAGCAGGTGGCCCATCAGGTCCTTCACGTCGATAGTTATAAGCATGGATATCGAAGATAATAAAGCGTTTGTAATGACGGGCCAGCTTAGTCAACAATACTTCAAGCTCATCGTAAAATTCATCATATTCTTGCAGTGAATGTTCTACTAACTCGTCACTTAGTGGTGCCTTCCATAAATGTAAACCCCAGGCCATTTCAGGTTCACGATATACGGCTTCATCACGTTCACGATTCAAGTCCACCTCAAAACGGGAACGCGTCATGACTATCCAGCCAGGTACAATCTTGACCCAACGATCCGTATAAGGGTCTTCCTCACGTAAACGAGTAGCTTCATCAATGGCGAGTAAAGGCAGTAACTCATTTCGAATGTTATGGCCAGCATGAATAGCTGTAGCAATTAAGGGACCTTCTCCCTGGTGTTCTAACCAGATCTTGTTTTCCGATGTTGCCATCATGGTCCTTTAAAGAGGGGGAACAATAGAAATTATAGTTTATATATCAGTATCTATATTTTTAGCTTATCTTAAATAACATTACGAATAGCTATTTCCGTGATTTGACTTCATTAGTGATTTCTTTTGAGACAAGAGCAACGATATCTGATAACTGCTCAACAATAAGCTCAAGAAGATCATCAACTGACAGGATCCCCTGTAATTCACCTAACTCATTGACGACAGGTAATCGGCGTACACCA
>JAUVNZ010000369.1 GCA_030599435.1 Gammaproteobacteria bacterium
CAGTTCAAAAAGCCTTATCAGGTCAGAATTTCGCATACGAATACAGCCGTGTGAAACCGGTTTACCGATTTCATCTTCATACGGCGTGCCATGTATGTAGATATAACGCCGCATAGTATCTACGTTCGCCAGTCTATTAATACCCGGTTCAAGACCACTTAGCCAGAGTATTCGGCTTAGTATCCAGTCCCTGTCCGGCTCTGCCTGTGCGAGCTCAGCTGAGTAGATTTCGCCGGTACTACGTCGGCCAACAAACACCGTGCCGGGCTCACAATCAGTGCCGATTTTTGCTCGTATAATGTGCCTGCCACGCGGAGTACATTCACTGCCATATTCTTCACCCGGGCCATTTTTTGCCGTTGAAATGGAATAACAATCAAGTAACTCTCCATCACGGAGGACTTCCAGTGTTTGCTGCGGGAGTGAAACCACACATTCAAGGACAGAATCATCAGTGTCGGCTTGTCTCACTTCATGTCCCATTTTTATGACTGATTACAAACGTGATTTGATATCTGCTAGCAGGCCTGCTGAGGCATCTTCAATCAGATCCAGTACATGTTCAAAACCAGAATGCCCGCCGTAATAAGGGTCAGGCACTTCATTTTCACTTCGTTCTGGTGCGAAATTCAGGAACAGTGTTACCTTGTGAACTTCCTCTGCCGGTGCCATTTCGCGCAGATGATATTCATTTGATTCATCCATCGCCAGGACATAATCAAAAATATAGAAATCGCCTTCATCGACACGCCTGCCTCGCAAACCGCTCATATCAATACCGCGTCGACGGGCAGCTTCCTGAGCCCTGTCATCCGGTGCTGAACCGACATGATAGGCATGAGTGCCGGCAGAATCGATCTCGATCTGATCAAGCAAGCCCTGTTCTTTAACCAGCTTGCGAAACACCCCTTCAGCACTCGGTGAACGGCAAATATTGCCAAGACAAACAAATAATACTTTGATCATAGCTGTAAGAACCCTTACTATTTACATGTGAGATTTCTACGGAACAACCTAATGACACCGATCATCTGTCGATATTGTATCGAAAATAGATATCCAGTGGCACATCATGAGTGAAAAACTACCAATAAGTGTCAATGAACTTCGAGCAATGATCGGCATGTCTGTTTGTTACCAGGGAAACCATGGGACGATCATTGAGGTCCTGGAAGATGGACCATCTCTAGTTTTACAAAGCGCTAGCAGCGCCTCTATCCAGAGCAACCTGCACGGTCACCCCACCCGCCGTAGCCCTCATACCCAAACCGTGCGTGTGTTGAGTGAAAATGGCACGGCACTGCATAAAGAGTTTCTCGATCTGGACCTGGATTAACAAAAAAACGATTTACGATTTACGATTTACGATTTTAAAACGTAATACGTAATACATAAAACTATCTTTTTCTTTCAATCCTCAAGCAAAGCCCGAACCCTCTGTAAATCCTCAGGTGTATCGACTCCATGCCCGGGTTCTTCATTTGCTTCTACTACGGCAATTTTTCCCCCATGCCAAAGCACCCTTAGCTGTTCGAGCGCTTCAATGTGTTCCAGATTACACTGTTCAAGCTGGGTATACTCAGCCAGAAAGCCGCAACGATAGGCATACAGGCCTATATGGCGGAACACCCGGTGTTCTAGTTCTGTATCATCAGTTCCTGCATCACGGAAAAAAGGTATGGCCGCGCGACTGAAATAAAGTGCATGGCCAAAACGATCTGTCACCACCTTTACAACATGCGGATCGTTGACCTCAGCAAGGTTTTCAATCAAAACACTGGCAGTTGCCACATCTGCCTTTTTATCATTCTTTAGCGTCTCCGCCACACTGGAGATCAGGGAAGAAGGCATCAATGGTTCATCACCCTGCAAGTTCACTACCAGGTCATCATCAGAGAGACCAATTATCTGTGCCGCTTCCGCCAGTCTATCGGTGCCTGATACATGCCGGTCATTGGTTAAACAGGCATTGCCTCCGAAACTACGAACCACCTCTTCAACCCGCAAATTATCTGTAGCGACCGTTACACTAAGGGCTCCCGCTTCCATGCCACGTTCATAAACTTGCTGGATCATCGG
>JAUVNZ010000002.1 GCA_030599435.1 Gammaproteobacteria bacterium
AGGTCACTGTGTGCAAGC
The DNA here is from genome assembly GCA_030599435.1 of Gammaproteobacteria bacterium. The sequence goes on from JAUVNZ010000002.1 coordinate 19, forward strand.
GGTAGAAGAGGACGAGCAGCTGTCAGCGCAATTACATTTACCGGTGGGCCGAACGCTACGCTACAAGATTGCTACTTTTGGTGCAGGACAAGAAAAGAAAGAGGAAAAGGAAGTGGTATTACGTGTCGAACTGACATTGCTCGGTCAATTCAGGCTTGTTAGTGATAGCGGTGCTAGTGCCGCGTTCGAAGAAATCAATGGCGTGCTTGCCTTCTATGATAGACAAGGTCCCAGGGACATGTTGTTGGACAGCTGGCTGTTGGCTAATGGATTGACACCGCTGACTGACCGCGCCCACCGTTGGCACGATGCCCCATCTGTCAGCTTATTACCACTATCGATATTCAAGCACGTTTGGCTATGGCTATGGCGACCATTAGGTTGCGGGCTAAAAACAATTTATCAACGCCAGTGGAATTATGAAAATGGGTCGTGGTTACAGGAAGGGGAGCACAAATTGCGCTTAGGTGGATGGGAGTTATCAGCAACAACACAATCAGTTCTGGATCCTGTCTATGGTTGTGTGCAGATAAAACTTGAGGTGGGTTTACAGCAATGGCTGGCAACACTAGTGGATACTGGACAGGTTGCAGACCAGGGCGTGCCTGGTTGGAATATGGATATGACTGAGGGAGAGTTACCTGAAAGATTGCTTGAAAAAAGCCCCACCCGATCTGACCCTCGTTTTTTTAAACAGGCTTCAAATAGCAAAATCAAATACGGGTGACTGCGATGAGAATTCTAAAATTAGGCTTTGTATTTATTGCGTTAATTTTTTCGAGTCACGTTTGGTCTGATGGGGATTGGTATGGGAAAGGTGGAGTAGAGGCTTTAGAGAGATCCTACAGCAGTTCTGTGTATTACGATGATTTGGCCGGCTTTGGTGTCTATGCCGCCGCAGACTATCTTGAGAAGGCATCATTTATCGCGGGTTATAATTATAACAAAAGACAATATAAGTCCGGTTTAGCAGGTGCACCCAGTGATATGAAGGAAAGTATTGTTTTTCTGGGTGCCAGTGGTAATTATTATCTGGACAATATTCCAGGCAAGCTAACATTACGTCTCGATGGTTATGTGGGTCAGGATAAGTACAATAATTATTCTGTACCTGCCCCCATGGGTGGCGGTACACAAAATGTTTCAATAAAAGATAAATTTACCGTATTAAATCCATCAGTAGCATTTCTCAATCACACTAAAACATTTTATCTTGACCTTGGGTTTGCGTATTCGACTTATAAATCAAACGATAGTGCAAACAATAATATTAATATCACACATCCCAAGAAGAATATTATTGTGGGTGGTAGTACAACAGATGACATTACAGTTACTCAGTGGACGCCAACTATTGGCCTTGGATTTAATCGTGCGGTGGACTGGTTACAATTCCGCAGCTATTTGATTCACTATTCATCAAGTAATCGTGTTGATTTCAAAGATTCAACCAGCGCGTTAGAAACAAAATGGATCCACTGGTTTTCTTCAAACTCTTTTCTAGGTGTGGAAAGTGCCAGTTTTACTCTACTTGCTGGGGAGCGTATTTATGCGGTAGATCGTGATAGCTACTCATTGTATAGCTTTGCGGACATGCAAAAGTCCAGCCTCGCTTTGAGTGCGAAATGGAAATTAGATGACCAGCTCAGCCTTATTATTCAAGCTGGTTACGAAAATAATGAAGATATAATAGATAACAATAACTACAGCAGCAGTTATTTGTACGGTCAACTTTCTAAGAATTGGTAAGGAGTATTGTGATGCATATTCGAATTCTGCAATTGTTTATTGCCTTCGCTGTTTCGCTTGGCAGCAGCATGATCTGGGCAGGTGTAGATCCATGGGCGGAGAGCTATCGACTGGAAGCTTTATCCCAGTATGACAATGCTGCAAAAACCATGAGCCTGGTAATTAAAGGCAATCCTAAAAATGACTTTGCTATATCACGCCGTGGTTGGTTGAATTATTTACGTGGAGCGCATAACGAATCGATTCGTGATTATCAGAAAGCGCTTGATATTAACCCGAAGTCGTTGGATGCACGCCTTGGGCTTCTATTACCGTTGATTGCCCAACAACGCTGGCGTGAGGTTTCCTCAAATGCAAACAAAGCATTGAGAATAGCACCGTGGAACTATTATGCGCATGTGCGCCTAATGATTAGCGAAGAGGGTGAGAAAAAATGGGATACCCTGGCGAAGCATGCCAAAAAGGTGAGCCAACGTTATCCCAGTGATGCAACAGTATTAGTTTATCTGGCGCGAGCAAATGATTGGATGAAAAATAATAAAGAGGCGCGACGTGCCTATAAGAAAGTATTAGAGCGTGTTCCTGGTCATATTGAAGCAACACAGTTTTTGAATATATAGTTAAATCAGTAGATAGGTTGGGGTGATGAATGATCAAGGTGAAATAAAAGTTTGGGATATAGGCGTTCGAATATTTCATTGGTCCCTCGTTGTTTTATTTTTTATATCTTATGTAAGTGGAGATGAAGAAAGTCTTCTCCATGTTTATTCAGGATACGGAGTATTGGCTTTGGTTGTTTTTCGTGTTGTTTGGGGAGTTATTGGGACGAAGTACGCTAGATTTAGCAATTTCATAGTTGGTCCAAAGGCAACTGGTTTATATGCAAGGTCACTGCTTACCGCCAGACCTATCCACTATCCTGGTCATAACCCCATCGGTGGCTGGATGGTAATAATGCTTCTTATATTGTTAATAGCCACTAGCTGGAGTGGCCTTGTCTTAATATGGCGCTGAAGGCCATGGTCCTCTAGCAAATCAACAAATTATTATTGTGAGTCAGGCGTTCGCGAATGGCGATGACCATGAAGATAGAGATGATGATGGGGATGAGTTTTGGGAAGAAATTCATGAGGCTTTTGCTCAGATAACATTACTGCTTGTCTTTATTCATATAGCTGGGGTGCTCATTGGTAGCGTAATACATCGGGAAAACCTTATTAAAGCAATGGTGACGGGTTATAAGGATAAAAAGGGACTTTGATTAAATTTGAGTGCAGGTAGTAAAGTCAAATAATATTGATTCAAGCAGTGAGATTTCTCTATTTTTGACTACGCTTTAAATAATGGTGTTAGAACATGAAGGAGACAGCTCATGATTAAACTAGCCTTAGTAAAATTGCGGTTCATCTATCAATACACAGTATTTTCAGCTTTTGTCACCTTGTCTATGTTGCTAACCGGCTGTGTGTATGACCCTTATTATTATGGCCCGCCATCACATTCTCATTATTCTCCGTATTACTATGATTATTATTACTACCCGTCTGTTCAGGTTTACTTTCACTTCACTACAGGTTTTTATTTTTATCGAGATAGGGGTGTTTGGCTTAAGGTTCGAGTTTTACCGCCACATATCAACATTAATGCCCGTGATCGTGTAAAGCTCAAGATAGAGTCCGAGAAGCCTTACTTAAGGTTCCCGGATCATGCGAGTAAATACAAACCAAATCCAAAGTATCGTGTAGAAAAAGAGCAAAGTTTAAAAGAGCGGAATGCCAATAAAAGGTGGTTTGAAGATTATAAACAGAAAAAAGATAAGCCTAAAAAAGTGCCAAAGAAAAAGAAAGATAAGGAAAAGCGTGGTAGGTATTAATAGACTAAATACAATAATATCAGGCTTTATTAACTTGTAGATGAGTAGTGCAGGTGTCTGCATTACCTGTCATTGTTACGAAGATTTTTTACTAAGAAAATAATCTTTAAAAGCGCCATCGATCCTGACAATGCCGGCAGATATTAGGTCGACGATATGGTTCGTTCGTGGAAATATTTGTCGATAATCTGATTAATTTGTTTTATTTTAAAAGGCTTGCTGACAAATTTGTCCATACCATCAGTAATGCATTGTTCCCGCTCATCTCTTAAGGCATTTGCTGTTAGGGCAATTATCAATACATGGCTATCGGTTGATTTTTCAATGTCTCTTATGGCCTTAGTGGCATCGTTACCGCTCATTCGTGGCATGCGGCAGTCCATCAAAATGGCGTCATATGTGTTGTTGCGAAAGGCTTCCAGTGCCTCGATACCATCAGTTGCGATATCAATATGTTGATAACCACTTTTTTCAAGCATTCGTTTTTCCAGTACTAAATTTACTTCATTATCATCGACAAGCAGAATGCGAACACTACTTTTGTCAGTTTCAGAGATTGTTTCCTCATTGGAAGATGTGTCTAAAGTTTCTGTAGATTTCAATTTGGCTGACTCAAATTCAATATCGAACCAGAATGTCGATCCAATACCTTCGGTACTTGTTATGCCGATCTCACCACCCATGAGATCAACCAGGCGTTTGCATATAGCCAGGCCAAGCCCTGTTCCGCCAAACATGCGAGTTGTGCTGACATCAGCTTGTTCGAAATATTTAAACAGGTTTTTCTGGGCCTCTGCTGATATGCCTATCCCACTATCTTTTACCGAAAAATGAGTTTTAACGTGTGTCGCTGTTTGTGTTAAATACTCGTAAGATATTTCAATGGCTCCATTTTGGGTAAATTTTACTGCGTTGCTAACCAAATTTAGTAAAACTTGTCCTATCCTCGTTGGATCTCCTAATAAAATTAATTCATCATCAATATTTGTTTTATTGATAAATTTTATTCCTTTTTCATCGGCTTGATGTTTTATAACCTGTATTGTTCTCTTGATGATTTTACTGGGAAGGAAAGGCGTGTTTTCAATTTTTAGTTTACCCGCCTCAATTTTTGAAAAATCCATGATGTCATTGATTATATGTATTAGAGATTCCCCGGATTCCTCGATGTTCTCACAGTAATGTTTTTGTTCGTCATTCAGGTCTGTTGATGCTAAGAGACTGGTCATTCCGAGCACGCTATTCATTGGCGTTCTTATTTCGTGCGACATATTGGCCAGGAATTCAGATTTTGCCTGTTTAGCAGCCATTGCTTTTTCTTTTTCTTCGTTAATGGTCCTGTAATTTTCCTGGAGTTTGTCGAGCATGTTGTCAAAGGCATTTGTTATATTGCTTATTTCATCCTTGCCTTTATAGTTTACTCTTACGTCGTAATTACCATTAGATACGGATTTTGCAATTTTTGTGACACGTCTCAGGGGGTTTAAATAATAGAAAATAGTCAGTAACGTTAAGATACTAAAAATAATTGTAATGGCGGATACAATAAGGCGTAAATTTGTACTAATTGATTGAAGTGATTTATGTAGAATCTCACTTTGTATTAAAAGTATAAATTCAAATTCAATGTTTTTATTTTCATCGAAGTGTCTATTGTCCAGGTTGGAGCGAGATATTATATAGTGGCTTTCTACACCATTTTTGTCGATTCCGCTTACCGAGTTCAAATTGTTATAAATGCCATTTATTAGACTATTATTGAGTCCATCATGTACGATTTTTTCACCAATACGAATGGCAACATTGATCCCTGTTTTTTCTTTCATTCTTCTCAATACATTTTTAAAGTCAATCACTAATAAGTGTGCATTTGAAATCTCTTCATTACTATCTTCAGATAATAATGCAATTCCCCAGTGAGGATTGTTATTTTCATCATAGATAATACGTTCACCATTTGATTCACTTAATAGCGAGCCAGAAATTAGAGTCCCCACTTCTTTTTTATTTGTGTCAAACGATGGTGAGTTGGCATCAATTTTATAATCGCTGACCATGCTACCGTTCATGTCAAATGTGATTATATTTGTCACACCGTATAAAATATTAAGTGAATTACCCAGGCCGAGTAGCAATTTCTCCCAGGCAATGATGCTGCTTTTAGTAAGTATAGGCTGTTGTTTTAACAGAGTTGGTTTTGTTGCGCCGAAAACAGAATCGTAGGTGTTATCCATAACGACGCGAAACAAGTGGCCTTGTTCAATCGAGATGGTATCAACCACAACGTCTGTTGTGGCTGTGTCGAGTTGTTTAAGTAATAACGGCGTTAAAGAAATAATGGTAATGACAATAATCGCCATGGCAAGGGTAATTTTAAAAATTACCGATTGCCTAAACTCATACCATTTCTTTACCGAACTGGATAGCCTGCTGCTTTCCATTCCGGAAATCCTCCGAGCATTATGTATACGTTTTCTGCAGGTACGCCAATTTTTGTTCTCAATAGACACGCGCCATAGCTTGAGCGATGACATTTTTTGCCGTTGCAATAGATAATAAATTTATAGTCGTGGGCCAGCGTCTCAATCGATAGTCTTTTGTTTACGCCCTGATATTTTTTGAGATATTTGTTTACTTTGCTTACAAAATTATTTGGTGTCAGTTCGTTTAATTTTGGATCTCGGTAATCGGCTGTCATTAAAACTGTTTTAGGTATTTTGCCGACTGACCGATCGTCCTGACCGCGGGCATCGATAAACACCCAGCCCCTGGTTCGGTATTTATCTTTCATGAAGCCTGGTTCTACGGGTGTGCCCACTTCGGCATCAATATAGCTCTTATAATCTGGAACGAGTTGACCTAAAGGCCATGCCGGAACTTTATTGCAAAATTCGGTGACCGGTTCTGCCCATGCAGATGGTAAAGAAAAAAACATGGCAAGGACCAGGATGATATATTTCATTGTATGCTCCCGGGTTGTGCTGTATTGATACATATCGGCCTAAAATACGATAAATTAACGACAAAATTGCTCGTAAAAGGCGCGTAGGGAATCAGTCTTACGAGTTTCATGATGTACTGTTATGAAGAGTTCTTAGTGAGCAAATAATCTTCGTAAGTACTGTGAATATCGACAATACCAGTAGGTGTTAGTTCGATAATGCGGGTTGCCAGTGAGGACACAAATTCCCGGTCATGACTAACGAAGAGTAGAGTTCCTGGGTAATTCTCCAGCGCCAGATTAAGGGATTCAATGGATTCCATGTCCATATGGTTAGTGGGCTCGTCCATCAATATAATATTTGGACGTTGTAACATTATTTTGCCAAACAACATCCGTCCCTGTTCGCCGCCTGAAATCACATCTACGGTTTTTTCAATGTCATTTTGAGAAAATAGTAATCGTCCTAATGTGCCGCGTATGATCTGTTCATCATCACTTTCTTTTCCCCATTGGTCCATCCAGTTGTACAGGGTTTTATGTTCCTCAAAGTCGGCTGCGTGATCCTGTGCGTAATAACCGATCGCCGCATTTTCGGACCATTTTATAGAACCTGTTGTAGGTTCTAAATCACCAACCAGACATTTTAATAAGGTAGATTTACCAATACCGTTAGGGCCTATTATGGCAATTCGTTCGCCGACTTCTACTGTGAGATTGAGCCCGGCAAATAGATCTTCGTCAAAATGTTTGCAAAGATTTTCTACTTCTAACGCAAGTCGGTGCAACTTTTTGTCTTGTTCAAAGCGGATAAATGGATTTTTACGGCTGGAAGGTTTCACTTCCGCGAGTTGTATTTTATCAATTTGTCTGGCGCGTGAAGTCGCCTGTTTCGATTTTGATGCATTAGCGGAGAAACGACTGACGAAGGTTTTGAGATCGGCTATTTGTGCACTCTTTTTGGCGTTATCCGCCAACAATTGCTCACTTACCTGCGTTGATGCGGTCATGTATTCATCATACGAACCGGGGTAGATGCGTATTTCACCGTAATCCAGATCCGCCATGTGGGTACAAACGCTATTAAGAAAATGGCGATCATGAGAGATGATAATCATGGTGCAGTTGCGTTCGTTTAATATACCCTCCAGCCAGCTTATTGTGTTGATATCCAGGTTGTTAGTGGGTTCGTCTAACAACATGATGTCAGGATCGGAGAACAAAACCTGGGCCAGCAATACCCTTAATTTCCAGCCCGGTGCAACTTCACTCATAGGACCGAAGTGTTGCTCAACAGGAATGCCCGCGCCAATTAGTATTTCACCGGCACGTGCCTCAGCTGTGTAACCATCCATCTCAGCATAGTCATGTTCAAGATCGGCGGCCCTCATGCCATCTTCCTCGGTCATCTCAGGGTTGGCATAAATGGCATCGCGCTCTGCCTTAACTTTCCATAGTTCCTCGTGCCCCATAATCACTGTATCAATAACGCTATATTCTTCGTAAGCAAACTGATCCTGTTTTAATTTACCGATTCGTTCATTCGGGTCTTTTGAGACATTGCCAGCAGAGGGTTCCAGGTCGCCGCCCAGGATTTTCATAAAGGTCGATTTACCGCACCCATTGGCGCCGATCAGGCCATAACGGTTGCCATCGCCAAATTTAACGGAAACATTTTCAAAAAGAGGCTTAGCGCCAAATTGCATGGTGATATTCGCGGTTGCTAGCAAGGTTCTGTACCAAAGTAAGTCTATTAAAAAGTCGCAGGTTGAGCGGTATATAGGGCTGGACTGCAGAGTTGAGGCAAAATCTGGCGCGAATAATGCCATAAATATTACTCAACATCACATCTTTTAGAGATTATGAAGGAGGTGTGTGGTGAGAGTGGCCTTAATACTGATCTGTAAATTTGGGCAAATAAAAACCCCTGTCATAAAATGGCAGGGGTTCATGAGTCGGGTTGATTTTTATTTAACGCGTTAACTTAAATTTACGGGTTTTATTTTTTGTGCAGTTTACTGTTTTGCTATTTTCAACCTGACATTTCAGTTTGTGTTCCGCATCTTGCCAGCCTAGTTTGACTGGCACTTTCTCGCCAGATTCTGCAAAATCCTCACTTGTCACTTTGATTGTTTTGACTTTGTTTCTATAAGAAACCTTAAATCGCCCGTCGGACTTAAAGCCAAAAACAATGGCTTTGGTTGTGTAGCTGATATCCGCCATGCCAATATTGCGCGTGAGAAGTTTTGATACACATTCCAGATTTTTCCCCGTGCGCTTACAATCATTTACAGAAGATGGAAGATATTCCACGGGCCGTTTTCGTTTTTTCCAGCCACCCTTAAGGACAGTTTCAATAGTTGGTGCGCGAGAATTATTTGTAACCGTAGGCGGGCGTTTTTGTTTGGATTTTTTACTGGAGGTGGATTTGCTTGAACTATATTTTCCTGCGGCAGCTCTTTTGATGCCTGCTGCTGCTGTGCCATAACCACCAGCCAGAGCACGTTTGTACCATTTTAAGGCAGTATTATTGTTTCGTGAGACTCCTCGGCCATTTTCATAAATTTCACCGAGGAAATATTCAGCTCGCGCATAGTTTTTGTTTGCAGACTTGTTAAACCAGGTACGGGCTTTTTTATAATCTTTGGAAACACCAGTACCGTTGTAATAGAACAATCCAACCTTATAAGTCGCTTTTTTATCACCTTTGTTTGCAGCTTTTACATACCACTTAAATGCTTCTTTGGCATTGGGTTCAGTACCTTTGCCTTTTTCATACATTTCGGCGATAGCGTATTGGGATTTAGTATTACCCTTTTTAGCCTTAGGCAATTCTTTGGCAAATTTTGCTTCCCATACGTAGTCTCCAGCCGAAAAGACCTGGGGCGCAGCCAGCGACAATAAAAGCAGTACTGCAAACTTGGCTAGTAAATTGGTTGGTAGATTGGACAGGAGATTCATTTCCATTCCCTATAATTTTCAGTATTACCTGTTACATATATCGGATAAAACATGAGTAATCTTTAACAAATAGGGGGTTATTTCTTTGATTTTATGAGTATTTTTGGCGTAATTCGTAGAACATTTAGCCATTTTGAACAGTAGGGCGAAAAAAACGCGTTTAGATGTCGAGAAGTTCTATATTACCGTGAAAATAACAGCGTTTTCGTAGGCAGTAATCCAGCCATTCTCCAAGAAACTGGTTGGTTTGCCACTTCTCGTTACGTTGATGCATTTTATGATTAGGGTAGGGATATCGTGCGCTAAGGCGATGTTGTTTCTGGAATGAAAGTACTTCAGTAACGCTGGCATCATAGTAATTGCGAATTTTCATTTGCAAATTAGAAACCCATGGTTGCGTAACGCTTTGCTTTGTATTGCTATGGTTTAGGTGCAAGGAAAATGTTTTTGTGTACTTACTGGTTTCAAGGATTCTAAGTTCTAATTGTGTGTCATTGGGCCCGCAGATAGAAACATGTCCTTGAAGATCGCGTAAACCGGGTACGACGCGTGCTAATTTCGCAAAATTAGCTTCGTGTAGTGCCGTTGCATTACGTCGTTGTCTTTTAATTATGGAAATATTGTTAGATAAATTTTGCATGAATAAATTGTAATTTTTATTTGCGCCAATCTTTTATTTGTTTTTTGTTGGGGCAGGAGCCTGTTGTAGAAACCAGTTGTATCGTAAGTACTACCGTTGTGCAAGCCAGTCACGCATACGCGCTCGTAATCGAATGTGGGCCTGACTTAATAATTGGCTTATGCGTGATTCGCTAACATTAAGAACAGACCCTATTTCGCGTAAATTAAGTTCTGACTCATAGTAAAGCGCCACAATCATTTTTTCCCGTTCGGGCAGTGAAGTTATTGCTTCGGAGAGACTGTCTTTGAAGCGTTGTTTTTCTAGTTCATCGTGTAAACCGGGTTTGCCATCGCTCACGGTCTGGCCCCCAATGACATCTTCATCAATACCAAGGTCTTCCCAGCTCAGCACTCGATGCGTGGATACATCCTGTAAAGTTTTGAAATATTCATCTCGAGAAATACCCAGGCTTTCGATCACTTCTTCATCGCGGGCGTCACGGCCTTCACGATTTTCGATGTTACGGATGGCTTCAGTAATATCACGAACCTTGCGGTGAACAGATTTGGGCGCCCAGTCATTGCGGCGCAGTTCATCGAGCATGGCACCGCGGATACGAATACCAGCGTAGGTTTCGAAACTCGCACCTTGATTGGGGTCGTATTTGCCGGAGGCTTCCAGCAGGCCGATCATGCCGGCCTGGAGCAGGTCATCCACGATAACTGAGGCAGGCAGGCGAGCTTTCAAATGGTAGGCAATACGTTTCACCAAAGGTGCGTATTGCGTTACTAGTGCGTCATGTCCCGCATTTTCCAGGTTGTCGTACATGCTGTCTCCAGCGAATATTCTGTTGTTGGAACCGACAGGAAATACCTGTCTTTTGCTTATGAAACATTCGGCATTGGAGGGGTGAATCTTTAGTGGGCTTGCGCTTTATACGCCATTTTGTGACGCAGTCGGCGAAGAAGAAACAGACCTAAATTAGATAAGCTAATTATGTCTGGCTGACGGTGTGTAGGTGGTTGTTTACCGGTTAGTTTCTACCCGGTTGGGATGCACAAAAGTGCTATAGCTGACGTCTACCCGAGAAGGCGTGAGAAAGAGTGCCTGAATCCACATATTCCAGTTCACCCCCGATGGGAACGCCATGAGCGATGCGGCTGCTGGAGATATCGTAGTTCTTCACCATTTCGCTGATGTAATGCGCTGTGGCTTCTCCTTCCACCGTGGGGTTAGTGGCCAGAATGACTTCAGTGATATTGCCTTCATTTAAGCGCTTATCCAGTTGTTCCAGACCGATGTCAGCTGGGCCAATACCATCAAGAGGTGAGAGGTGGCCCATAAGAACAAAATATCGCCCCTGATAGTGGGTAGCCTGTTCAATAGCGCGGACATCTGCAGGTGATTCCACCACACATAGCAGGCTGCGATCTCGATTGGCGCTGGCACACAGGGAGCAAATGTCAGTCTCACTGAGAGTACGGCATTGCTGGCAGTGGCCGACATGCTCTGCCGCTTCGTTGAGTGAAGCGGCCAGTCGTTTGGCTCCTTCACGGTCACGCTCTAGCAGGTGAAAGGCCATGCGCTGAGCTGATTTGGGGCCAACGCTGGGCAGGCAGCGCAGGTCTTCAATGAGTCGGTTGATTAGGGGACTAAATGCCATCTGGATACCTCAAAAATGGTCTATTTTCTTCTATGCTGTGTTGAATATCTTTTTTGCGATCCTCATTAACAGGTTAGTTAACTCCGGTCTCACTCTCTGTTTACAAAAAGGTCATCCGCCTTGCCTTGAAGAAAATATCCAGGTTTTCTAAACAACCAGATTTAGGCATCCAAAGCAAGGTGGGTTAGAACGGCAGTTTCATGCCGCCGGGAAGATTCATCCCTGTAGTCATGCCAGACATCTTGTCCTGACTGGTACGTTCTACCTGGCGTACGGCGTCATTGACGGCAGCGGCCAGAAGGTCTTCGAGCATTTCCTTGTCATCGCCCATCAGGCTGTCGTCGATGGATACGCGTTTAACATCATGGCGCCCAGTCATCACCACTGAGACCAGCCCGCCACCCGATTCGCCGGTGACTTCCATATTGGCCAGTTCTTCCTGGGCCTTTTGCATGTTGGCCTGCATTTCCTGGGCCTGCTTCATGAGTTTGCCGATACCACCTTTCATCTTTTTACTCCTACATCAAAATACTATTAATTGTTGTCGGTCATTATACCCTAAGCTAGTCCACTGGCTGCACGCTATCGGGATTCACCTGAGCATCAAATGCGTCCTTGAAGGCCTGCACTGCGCTGTCGTCTTCAATAGTTGTGCGGGCCTGATCCAGACGTATGTCATCCCGTGTTTGTTGCAGATTAGCAGGGGTAGCGCCTGGGTCATTTTCAACAGAAATGGTGAGATTTATATTTAAATCCAGGTGCTGGCCAAGGGCGGCTGCCAAAGACTTTTCACGACTTTTGCTCAGTAGATGTTTGTGGGTAGGCGCCATGTTGAGCTGGAAAGACTCTCCATCTCGTTTTCCTATGGTGCAATGGATAGCCAACTGTTGAGTCATGCCCGACAGGTTGAGCGCGGTGACAATGTTTTCCCATTCGGTAGCACCTTCGTTGCTTACTGGTGCTGGTGCTGATTTCTGCGGGCTTGCTTCCACGGCGTTTGAAGGCTTGGGGGCATTAGGGGCCGGTGCCGAGTTTGCAGTTTTATTTGTAACAGGATTTGTAACAGGATTTGTAACAGGAGCTGTTTTTGCCGGAACGGCGTTAGTTAAGGGAACGGCATGAGTTGCATCGACAGGTCTGAAGGCGAGCATCCGCAGTAACACCATCTCAAAGCCGCCGCGGGCATCCGGCGCTATTGGTAAATCACGTCGACCAATAAGACCAACCTGGTAATAGAGCTGCACATCCTCTGGGCTCATGCTCTGTGCTAATTCCACGATGTTTTTGCGGTCACCGAGCCCGTCATCTACAGCATCCGGTGCAGTTTGCGCCAGGGCGATACGATGCAGGCTGGAGATGAGCTCTGCAAGTACGCCCGCGAAATCCGGGCTTTGTTGTGCCAGTTCATTAATCCGGGCTAAAAGGCCGGGGGCATCGGCATCGTCCAGCAATTTCAATAGATCGATGACGTGATCCTGGTCGATTGATCCGAGCATGCTCCTTACTTCGTCAGCATTCACCTGGCCGTCGCCGTTAGCAATGGCCTGGTCTAACAGACTGAGTGCATCGCGCATGGAGCCGTCTGCTGCGCGCGCGATCAGGGCCAATGCGGTGTCTTCAAAGTTGATGTTTTCTTCATTCAACACACGACCAAGGTGGTCACGAATTTGTTCCAGTGGCAGGCGTTTAAGATTGAACTGCAGGCAGCGGGAGAGAATGGTCGCCGGTAATTTTTTTGGTTCTGTCGTGGCTAGCAGGAATTTTACATGGGGTGGCGGTTCTTCCAGCGTTTTCAACAGGGCGTTGAAACTGCTTTTGGAGAACATGTGTACCTCATCAATAAGGTAAACCTTGTAGCGGCCTCGTGTCGGTGCGTATTGCACATTTTCCAGTAACTCGCGGGTATCATCGACCCCGGTGCGTGAAGCAGCGTCTACCTCGATAAGGTCGATGAAGCGACCCTCGTTGACCTCAGTACAGGCTGAACATTCACCACAGGGTGTGGAGCTAACACCTTTTTCACAATTCAGGGATTTAGCCAGGATGCGGGCAATGGTGGTTTTGCCTACGCCCCGAGTGCCAGTAAACAGAAAAGCATGGTGCAGGCGGTCGTTATCCAGAGCATTGACCAGAGCCTTAAGCACATGCTCCTGACCGACCAATTCTTTAAATGTGCGGGGGCGCCATTTGCGCGCCAGAACCTGATAACTCATCGAAATACTCAGCTAGAAATACGAAAAGAAGAGCAGAACAATACCATAAAGGCCGCCCTGATTTGGAGAGGATGAGAGCTTTTTATAACTAAGAGTATTGAATGAAAGTAATAAGGATAATTGAGAAATAAAGGGTGGCAACCCGCACCAGCCACACCCCGCACACGAATCCACTGCTGCCGCTGCTCCCTTCCAGGCCTGACGGGGTTCACAATTTATCGTTGCAAGGGGACCCGCACGGGTCGCCATAAAGCGATCGGCGAGATTGTCTCAAGAAAATATAAAACGATCAGCGCCAGAGGGCGGTTATTGTACCGAAAAAAGGTCTATAGAAAATAGCCGTGCCGAAAAATAGCTGTACCGAAAACGGGCGTTGAAAGCAGGGCTCGAAAATAACCACATAAATAATGTAATCTTTAAAGGGGCGCCTTAAAGAAGGGTGGTTTATGCTATTCTGTTATCCTACAATTTTTATCAGGTAATTTAGGTTAGCAATAGTAAGGTATTCAGTAAATAACATCATCATGTGTAAATTCTGTGCATCAAGATAAAAAAAGAGGCATAAAAAAAACTGGCATACTGGCGGTCTGTTTCTGGTCGCTGGTCATAGCTCTTTCCCTGTACGCAAATATTCTTCATGAATATAAGACTGCCGAAAAACAGGCGGCTCTTGTGGCGCGCGCGAACCTTGATAGAGACAGAGCGGTACGTCAGTGGGTTAGCGATCGCGGCGGACTCTATGTCAAAATTAATGAATTGACCCAGCCATCCCCATACCTGGCGCACATCCCTACGCGCGATATTCACACACTTGTTGGTGATATGACTTTGCTCAACCCCGCTTACATACTGCGGTTAATGATGGATGAGCATGAATTACTATACGGTATAAAGGGACGCATCGTTGGCCTTAAGGCGCTACGACCGGAAAATATCGCCGATGACTGGGAGAGAAATGCTCTTAGTCAATTCGAAGCGGATAGAGAACTGAAAGACTATACCGAGTTTGACGTAATCAACGGCGAATCGTACATCCGCATGATGGTTCCAATGTACATGACGCCAGATTGCATGAAATGCCATGCCGTACTCGGTTACAAAGTGGGTGACCTGAGGGGAGGTGTAAACATCTCAGTTCCACTGAGTGATTACTATGCGTTGGCAAAGGAGGGTTCAATCCATCTAGGCTTTGCTCATGGTGGTATCTGGTTGCTTGGGTTGTTTGGTGTTGGTTTTGTCACAAAACGCAGTCTCAAGACAGAAAAATTACGGAGTCGTGATTTCCAGGAATTAAAAGAAACTGAAAAGGCATTAGCAGAAAGTGAATTCTTATTACAAAAAGCACAGGAAATTTCCCAGATAGGTCACTGGAAATTGAATCCAGCAACGGGTGAAGTTATTGGTTCAGATGAATGGTTCCGTATCTTTGGATTAAAAGAATCCGAAGCAACACTCGAAGCATTTGTCGATGTAGTGCATCCCGATGACAGGGAGCGTGATGTTGCTGCCATACAGCGAGGTGCAGAATATGGAGAAAGCTGGGATATAGAGCATCGAATTATAACGTCAGATGGCACCGAAAAGTGGGTGCGTGCCATTGGCAGGGCTATTGTAGATGGTGATGACAAAGTCATTGAATTGATTGGTACAGTTCAGGACATTACTGAACTTAAAGTTACAGGTAATGCATTACTCGAGTCTGAGTTATGGATGAAAAGTATCTACAATTCACTGGATGAGGCGGTATTGGTTGTGTCACCAGATCGAGAGATTGTGAATGTTAATAATGCGGCTGTAGAGATGTTTGGATATTCTCTCGAGGAAATATCCAGTAGTTCCACTGAACTGTTTCATGTTGATCATCAGCATTATGTGGAATTTGGAGAGCGTATCAATCAGGCTTTCAGTAAAGGTCAAGCTGCAAAATTCGAATTTGAAGCAAAAAAGAAGAACGGTGAAATCTTCCCCACCGAGCACACGGTATCACTTTTAAAAAATCCTGATGGTGAGATTAAAGGGATAGTTAGTGTTATTAGAGATATCGCTGAGCGCAAGTTAGCTGAGCAATCCTTGATTAAAAGTGAGGCACGTCTCAACGAAGCACAGCGACTCACCAAAGTGGGCGCATGGGAACTCGATTTGTTGGCCAACGAGTTGGTATGGTCCGATGAAACCTTTCGTATATTCGAGATCGACAAGAATAAGTTCAACGCATCCTACAAGGGGTTTCTTAGCGTCATTCACCCAGAAGATCGGGGCATGGTTGATAAAGCCTATTCCGATTCACTAATCGATAAAAAGCCTTATGAAATTATACACCGATTGCAAATGAGTGATGGAAGAGTCAAATACGTACACGAGAAATGCAAATCGTATTTTGATCTTGATGGAAAGGCCGTGCGTTCGGTGGGTACGGTTCACGAAATCACAGAGCGTAAACTAACAGAAGAGAAATTAGACCGGGTTCAGAGGATGTTAGAGCAGGCAAACAAAATAGCTAAAATGGGTGCCTGGAGTTTTGATTTAATCTCAAACGAACTGGTGTGGAGTGATATAACCAAAGAGATTTATGAAGTAGAAGCAGACTATAAGCCAGACATCGAGGCGGGTATTAATTTTTACAAAGAAGGCATTCATAGGGACACGATAAACCGCATTGTAACGGAAGCTATGCAAAAGGGAGGGTCGTGGGACGAGGAATTGATTATCGTAAGTGCAAAAGGGAATGAAAAATGGGTAAGGGCTATGGGGCAGCCAGAATTTGAAAATGGCGTCTGTATGCGCTTATATGGTTCGTTTCAGGACATCAGCGAACGTAAGCGAGTTAAAAGTGAGTTGGCTCAAAGTAGGGCCGAATTTAAGGCCATGTTCGATTCCATTCCGGATGCTGTGATGTTTGCAGATTTAGAAAGACGAATTCTCTTGATTAATCCGGCGGTGTCCAAAATGTTTGGATATAAAGATGAGGAGTTAATAGGAAATACTACTGAAATGCTTTATGCAGATAATGAAGATTTCATGAATCAGGGTAAAAAGCGATTTAAAAAAGGGAAAGCGGGAGAACAAGGTGCTTATGAGGTCAGATATAAACATAAGGATGGCACTGTATTTTGGACTGAAACTCGTGGAACGCAGGTTTTAGACGAAAGTGGTAAACCAATTGGTTTTATTGGTTTGTTTCGTGATATTACTGAACGCAAAGAAAATGAATCCGAGCTCCAAAAATACCGCTATCAACTGGAGGGCCTGGTGGAAGATCGTACCGAGGAACTGCAGAAATCCCTGGCGGAAAAGGAAGTGTTGCTCAAGGAAGTGCATCATCGCGTGAAAAACAATATGGCTATGGTGAGCGCATTTATTCAATTACAGATGAATGGGGCTGATGATGTTTATTCTCTTGAAGCGTTAGGGGCATGCGAAAGTAGAATTCAAGCTATGTCAATGGTTCATAAGAGACTATATCAATCGAACGATTTCACAAACATTGACATGAAGACTTTGTTTGATGAGATAAGTAGTGCTCTATTTAAGGAATCTGACTTCGATAATATAGATCTGGATATACAGGCCAATGAAATTTATCTGGAAATGGATGCGGCTATTCCCTGTGCAATGATCGTCAATGAACTACTTAGCAATTCATTAAAGTATGCATTTAAAGACGGACAGTCTGGTAAAATAAATATTCACATGGAATTAGTGGAAAGTGATTTATATCGTATTCGAGTTTCCGATAGTGGTGTAGGATTTCCTAAAGATATGAATATAGAAAACGCTGAAACTCTTGGCTTGCAGTTAGTTAATGTTTTTGTAGATCAGCTCAATGGTGAGGTTAAAGTTTCCCGGAAGCGTGGCGCTGCTTTTGAGATTGTTTTCCCGGCCGGAAAAACCACTAATGTCTGAAGATATTTTTTCGATTTTGCTTGTTGAGGATAATCGCTTAATTGCCTTTCAGTTGAGCCAGGAGCTAACAAGTGCTGGATATCAAATAACAACCGCATCTTCAGGGGATGAGGCGATAAGGTCAGCAAATACCTGTAGCCCAGACCTTATTCTGATGGATGTAAATCTTGACGGGGAAAGAGATGGAGTTGAAATTATGAAAATAATTCATGAAAAAAATGGTTTTATTCCCAATATTTATCTTACCGGTTATACAGGGGATGAATTAACTAGCAGTGCTGCGAAAACAGCACCCACTGCTATTTTAGAAAAGCCGGTTAATAGCGCAGCATTAATGGAATTAATCGAGTCATTGAAACCCGGGAAATTAAATTAATCACTGTAATGAACCCTTTAGTTTTTAGTTCACCGTTTGTGACACATTTAATATTTTCTGGAAAACCGGATAATTTATAGGTTCCTTGTTTTCATAAGCAATACGCTTGCGCCTGGCTTCATCTAGCAAATGATAGCGTACCTCTGCATCGATCACTGTTGCAATTTCCATATTGTTTTTTGAAACATCGATTGTGAATTCACGTTGCTCGCCGTGCGCTAATCGAGTGTCCCATAGATCGACAATAATGGGTCGCCACATGATGGTACGTTTCAGGGTGTGGTTTTCTTCATTGAGAACGTTTCCCTGTTTATCCAGTACGCGTAATTGTACTGTCAAATGCCGATCCGGTGTGCCAGTGGGTATGTAATGGGCGGCGCCAGTATTTTTGAGTGCCAACGTGAAATGTCGTGTGTTTGAATCTTTACCTGTTGTTTCCTTAAAGCTAATCGTTAAGCCTTTTTTTACCATTTCGGGATCATGTCCACCGCGCCATAGGTGTTGACGTGTAGGTCTGGTTTTTCCGCCAGGAACCAGAGGGCGTTCCAGTAAAGGCATGTGGCAGTCCACACAACCCAGAGCAGCGATTTCCTCTGTACTCATGTCACTACTTTCTTCTACGAAGGTTTTACCTTTGGTGGTTTGTATTTCTGCCACCGTGCCGCAGGGCGGGAACTTAAAAAAGGTATCCCAACGTTCACCGGAAACCACATGACAACGCACGCATATCTCATTGGCGCTTTCGATTTTTTCTACCGGGTGTGGTGCGTTAGTGTTACCTAATACACCCAGAATTTTACCGTCACCCTCCTTTCCGATACGAAAGTGGCAGACGTTACAGGTGACCCCTTCGTGTTGTAGTTTGGCATCAAAGTTTGGGTTGGGTTCGAGGATGGGGTCCCATTTTTCAGCATCGTTGAAGCCAAGCACCTTGTGTTTTTGCTGGCGGTCCAGGGGTATGTGACAGTTCTTGCAAATTTGTGGTGAACCATCGAAAACCCAGTCTATTTGAAAGTAGGGATCAGTCCATGCCTGGCTGTGAATGGTAGTGGACCATTCATCATTAAATTCACGATGGCAGGTTGCGCACTCTTCAGCGCGCAGGGTTGGAAACATGGCAGGGGCATTACTGGTGTCTGTTGGCAGTTCAAAGGCAGGAGAAACGATGAAGATTTGCATCGGCCGCACAAAACGCCAGCCGAGAAATGCCACCAATAGAATGACAAAAATAATGAGGATATTCCGTTTCATGGCATGTTTATTAACAAAGTGAACTAATGAAGTGAGCTCATGAGCCCATATTGTGACCCATTAATCTTTCTTTTCTACCTCCTTTTTCTTTTCCTTCTCGTTGTCGAGAGTGCTCCATTCCCGGCGGTTTATGGCATAGCCTTTCACTTCTCCAGTCATTGGTAACATTAACATGCCGGGCAACCAACTAACCTGTTTGGGGTCACGATAAGTATGTATACCTATTGTCATCTTCTCGTGACCTTCCCGTGGTTGATCAATATAAGTGCCGAAGATGCGATCCCATATAGACAAATTGAAACCAAAATTACTGTTAGTTTCGTTATCTTCTACGGAATGATGTACGCGGTGCATATCTGGCGTTACTACAATTTGGCGAAGCACGCGGTCTAACCCTAAAGGTAATCGCACATTGGAGTGATTGAACATTGCCATACCATTAAGAATAACTTCAAAAATGACAACTGCAACAACAGGTGGGCCAAGCACAACAATAGTGGCGAATTTAATCAACATAGAAAGAATAATTTCAACGGTATGAAAACGTGAGCCAGTGGTAACGTCAAAGTCGAGGTCGGCATGATGAACTCGGTGTAACCGCCAAAGAGCAGGAACCGCGTGCACTAATACGTGTTGTAAATAAATAATGAAATCCATTGCGATAACAGATAACAGAACTGTCAGGAAAAAGGGCAGGGAATAATAGTTAAGCAATCCCCAACCATTTTCTGTGGCAAAAGCGGCAACACCGACAGCAGCAGCAGGGAATAATAGACGCAAAATAAAACTGTTGAGAAATACAAGGCCCAGGTTATTTGACCAGCGCACAACTTTAGAAATGGTTAGTGCTCGGCGCGGTGCAATAAGTTCCCAAATTGCCATCACTGCAAAAATACCCAAAAAGAAACTGAGGCGGATGGTAGGCTCGTTTTGTAGTATGAACTCGTTGACTGTCATGCGCTGTTTTCCTAATTACCTGAATTTGTAGAAATTGGTTTATGTAGTTTGCCACATAATTAGTTGTGGGGTTACGCATGTAACAGACGCAGGAGGCGGCAAAAAATTCCCTGAATATAGGAAACTTATTCATAATAAATAAGGAGGGATTACAAGATACGTCCATGTATAGCACTTATCCCGAGGGAGGCCACTCTCGCACATCCTTGTACCCTCAGGGCATAAATGCTCCGCGGCACCTGCACATAACCCACAGGGATGTGGGGAATGCAAAAGGATTGTCTGGAACAATCCTTGCCCATGTGCATTGGGATCCTTCACCCTCTGCTCGGGTTCGAAGACCTACTGAATCCGCATAAAACAAAAGGCCCCAAATTGGGGCCTTTTGTTTTATTGGCGGTGCATGCAGTCTGCTGCGAGACAGTCTCCAGAAATTCCCTGATAAATAGGAAAATACAGGGAAATCACTCATTTTTTCAGACCAAATCGGGCATCGTGTTGCAAGTATTCTGCAGAAATTGAACGGTTTTTTCGTGGTTTAGGCTCGTTACCAAAAAAGATAACAGGGAATTATCAGGGAATCACGTTAGGCAACAGTTAATGATGTCTGCCTTGGAAAATGGCGCAGGGTGTTGCCATCGTCACTGATATTTGTCTCACCGATAGTGATAAGGTTGCCAGGATTCCTCTGAATGAATATTTTCCACAGCAGAGCTACGGTATTGTTTTGCGCAAGGGTGAATTTCTCTCACCCCAGGCCAAACGCTTTATTGCTATGATGGATTCAGAATTTTCAGTGTAGCCGCTCATGTGTGTTACACGAGTAAATCGAAATTACGTACTACAAATCTTTCCAAACAAGATAACTCATACTAGAAAAAAGGCAGGTTGAATGAACGTTAGTGATGCACTACTTGAACGGAAATCGACCCGAGCATTTTCCGAAAAAGAGGTTACATTAGATACCGTAAGAGAGATTCTTGGTATTGCCCGGCATGCTCCTTCGGGTGTTAACACCCAGCCCTGGAAGGTTGCGGTTGTCACAGGAGATAAGAAGCGTAGCCTGTGTTCGTTGATGGAGAAAAAGTTCCGTAACAGTGGTAAAGGGACGATGGATTACTCGTATTATCCTGATGAATGGATAGATCCCTACCGTACTCGGAGAAAGTCTTGCGGACTACAAATGTACTCTACGCTTAATATTGGTAGAGATGATAAACAGAAACAACTTGATCAGTGGGCTGCCAACTATCGAGCCTTTGATGCTCCTGTCGCGCTATTTTTCTTTATTGATCCTGTGATGAATACAGGCTCCTATATCGATTACGGTATGTTTCTTCAGTCCATAATGCTTGCTGCAGTTGAAAAAGGATTGGCAACCTGTCCTCAGGCGGCCCTTGGAGAGTATCCCGAAATTGTGAAGGGAGAACTGGGATATACACAAGATAGCATTTTAATTGGCGGTATGGCGTTGGGCTATGAAGAAAAAGAGGCATTGGTAAACAGCTATCGCACTGATCGTATGGATGTGGATGAATTTAGCCGCTTCTTTGACTGAGTCGGAGTAGAAAAGTCTGGAGAGCGGTGGCAATCGGTAACGACTAATTTACCAATTGACTAGGTTAAATTGCGCTTTACAGCCTTATCGAGAGTAACTAATGTTAGAGCTGATATTACAGAAATCGACAGTATTGTGTTTCTCAATCTAATGTATTGAATTGTTTAATCAATAATTATTTGCGTAATTTAATGGGTAAATGATTTATTGGCTAAGTAGGTTGTAAGTAAGTTGTAAGTAATTTAGTCAGGGTTTGTAACAATATTGTTTCAGTGTGAGCTTGATATGAAACGCTAACCAGAGATAGAGCTGATTTACTAAAATGATAAGAGGAAAGTAATAATGAGTAAAAAAGATGACGACTCAAAAGGTATATCCAGAAGAACAGTCCTGAAAGGGGGCGTTGCACTGGCAGCAGCCGGCGCCATGCCAACGTTTTTTATCAAAGATGCCTGGGCGGCCAATAAATTCCGTAACGATCCCAGTCGCACAAAGACTGTAACTCTGGGTTTCAATGTTCCCCAAACCGGCGCCTATGCCGATGAGGGGGCCGACGAGCTGCGCGCCTTTAAACTGGCCGTTAAACACCTCAATGGCGAGGGTGATGGCGGTCTGATGAATACCATGAAGCCGCTTTCTCTGAAGGGTAATGGCATCCTCGGCAAGAAGGTGGTCTATGTCACTGGTGATACCCAGACCAAGTCCGATGCGGCCCGCTCTTCAGCGAAGCGTATGATTGAGAAAGAGGGAGCGTTGATGATTTCTGGCGGCTCATCTTCGGGTGTGGCAATCGCTGTGCAGTCGCTGTGCCAGGAGATGGGCATTATCTTTATGGCCGGTCTGACCCACTCGAACGATACCACCGGTAAAGACAAGCGTCGTTACGGTTTCCGCCACTTCTTTAATGCCAAGATGTCGGGTTCGGCGCTCGGTCCTGTATTGAAAAAAGAGATGGGTACCGATCGTAAAGCCTACCATCTGACCGCAGACTATACCTGGGGCTGGACTCAGGAGCAGTCGATCAAAGAAACCACCGAAGGGTTGGGTTGGAAAACGGTCAAGGCCGTGAAAACCCCTGTAGGCGCCGGTGACTTCTCGCAGTACATCACCCCGATCCTTAAGTCGGGTGCCGATGTCCTGATCCTCAATCACTACGGTAAGGATATGGTTAACTCGTTGACCCAGGCCGTACAGTTTGGGTTGCGTGACAAGATGGTCAACGGCAAGCAGTTTGAGATCATCGTGCCACTCTATTCGCGTCTGATGGCACAGGGTGCCGGTGATAACATGAAGGGTATTCTTGGAACCACCAACTGGAACTGGGCGCTGAAAGATGCCGGTTCTCAGGCCTTTGTTAAATCATTCGGTAGCGAGTACGGCTTTCCGCCTTCACAGGCGGCACATACCTGTTATGTGCAGACCCTGCTCTATGCCAACGCCTGTGAGATGGCGGGTACCTTCTACCCACCCGAGGTGATCAAGCAGCTTGAAGGCTTCAAGTTCGATGGTATGGGTAATGGTCCTACCGAGTATCGTGCAGAAGATCACCAGTGCTTCAAACCAGTACTTGTCGTACGTGGTAACCAGAATCCAACAAGTCAGTTTGACCTGTTGGAGATCGTCCAGGAGGTTCCGCGTTCTCAGGTTGAGTACGATGCCTCTATCTTTGGCGGTAAACTAGGCCCGTATAAGGTCTAATTTTACCTATCAGCAAACCGTGTCCAGATACATACCGTACTGGGCACGGTTTCTATTTTTTTCCTGGTTTACGAGTAGAAAGCTATTTCTACAATGCGTTGAACCGGAACAATATTCATTGAGATACACAGCAAACGATGGAATCATTATTCATCCAACTACTTAACGGCTTCGACAAGGGCGCCGCCTATGCATTGATCGCTCTCGGTTTGACTCTAACCTTTGGTACGCTCGGCGTGGTTAACTTTGCCCACGGAGCTATCTTTATGCTTGGCGCCTTCTGCGCAGTCTCCTTTCACCAACTACTGACGATCTCGAAAAAGGTGAAAGATGAGAGCATCACCTATTTTGATGCTTTCAAGGAACAGCCTTACCTGGAAATCTGGTGGGGCGACACCGGAACGATGATCATCGACTATGCCGTTCCGCTTTCAATTTTGTTTGCGATACCCGTTATGCTTCTGATTGGTTTTGCTATGGAGCGCGGCCTGATTCGTTACTTCTACAAACGCACCCATGCCGAGCAGATTCTGGTTACCTTTGGTCTGGCCATTGTCTTGCAAGAGGTGGTGCGTTCGGCTTTCGGCGCCAACCCAATTCCCACCCCGGCCCCTGACATCGTCGCAGGCAGTGCCCCGATTGGCGCATTTCTGGGCATGAGCGCCGATCTGGTTTATCCCTGGTGGCGTCTTATTTATCTGAGTTTTTCGATGATTGTTATTGCCATGGTCTTCGCCTTTCTGAAGTACACCACATTCGGCATGGTGGTTCGTGCCGGTATGCACGATAGAGATACCGTGGGCCTGCTCGGTATTAATATTGAGCGACGATTTACCATCGTTTTTGGTTTGGCAGCCGTGGTCGCCGGGCTTGCCGGTGCGATGTACGCGCCGATCCTCTCTCCCGACTACCACATGGGGATGGATTTTCTCATTCTCTCCTTTGTGGTTGTGGTGGTCGGTGGAATGGGTTCACTTGAGGGGGCCGTTGCTGCCGGATTTCTGTTGGGGATCATGCAGTCGTTTGCCTCGATGAATGAAATCAAATCGATCATTCCCGGTATTGATCAGATCATCATCTATCTGATTGCTGTAGTCATCATCCTGGTTAGGCCGCGCGGTCTGATGGGACGTAAAGGGGTGATGGAGGATTGAGTGATGGAAAATAAGAAAACTTTTACTATACAAAACAATCTGACCATCATGGCTATCTTCTCGGTCGCTGTTCTTGCCATGCCGATATGGCTGAGTCCTATCGGCGCTGCCTATCCTGACCTGCTGCAGAAGTTTGCTATCTTCGGCATTCTGGCGATCGGCTATAATATTCTCTTCGGCCTGACAGGTTACCTCTCGTTTGGTCATGCCGCGTTTCTCGGTATCGGCTCTTATAGTGCGATGTGGTCGTTTAAGCTGTTGAGCATGAATGTAATCCCGGCGATTATTTTCGCAACGCTGATTGCAGGTCTTTTTTCATTGCTTATCGGGATGTTAACACTACGCCGTTCGGGAATTTACTTCTCTATTCTAACGCTCGCTTTTGCGCAGATGTTTTACAACCTGGCTTACTCAGTACTGACCCCCATTACCAATGGTGAGACGGGTTTGCAGCTCAGGCAAACTGATCCACGCATTATCGATGCGCTCTTTGTCGAGGCAGGTAATGGACTTCCATCAACCAATTTTTTTGGTATCGGGATGAGTGGTTACTCAGGCTTCTACTTTTGTGCCGTGTTACTCATTGTCGCCTTTTATATTTCGCTGAAAATTTTTCGCTCCCCTTATGGCATGAAACTGAAGGCAATTAAATCAAACCAGAGGCGTATGTCCTATACGGGTTATAACACCCGGCCTTATCTTATTTCTTCCTTTGTGATCTCTGGAATGTTTGCCGGACTTGCGGGTGCGCTGATGGTAGTGACCGATCCCCTTGCCGGAGCAGAACGGATGCAATGGACTGCCTCCGGTGAGATTGTGTTAATGACTATCCTTGGTGGTGTTGGCACATTAATTGGTCCGCTGATTGGTGTTGGCGTAATCAAGTACCTTGAGAATATTTTTTCTTCTTTTAATGAGCAGTTACTCCACAACACCTTCGCTTTTCTCCCCGGCTGGTTAGAAAACACCGCTGTATACATTACTTCGCATTTTGTAGGGGAGGGTTGGCATCTAACCCTTGGCATTCTCTTCATGGTCGTGGTGATTTTTTTACCCGGTGGAATTATGGAAGGGGTTCAGCGCATTGCGAATCGTTACTCCAGCAAAGTCAGGGGAACTGAATCGCTTGCCCAGGATTCAAATCAGGCAACCGGCCTGACGCAAGGGGAGGACCAATAGATGGAGAATAAAATTGTTCTCCAGATCGAGAGTGTCGATAAGACATTTGGCGGTTTACATGCACTTAATGATGTCAATCTCGCCATCGAAGAGGGAAAGGTTCATGCGATTATCGGCCCCAACGGCGCAGGCAAGTCGACATTGCTTAATGTTTGCATTGGACGACTTCATCCCGATAATGGATCGGTAACCTTTGATGGTGAAAACATCATTGGCAAAACACCCTATGAGATTAATCAAGCCGGTATAGCCCGAGTGTTCCAAACCCCGGAGATTTTTGCCGATCTGTCTCTATTGCAAAATGTCATGATCCCCGCCTTTGCAAAACGTGATGGGGCATTCAAGTTCAGCCCTTTGAGGGCCCTAAGTGCTGAACACTCAATTACAGAAGAGGCAGAGTCTATTCTGGAGGAGATGGGTCTTATTGATCAGAAAGATCACCATGCCGGCAGTATGTCACGTGGAGACAAGCGTCGTCTGGAAATGGCGATGTGTTTAATTCAGCATCCACGCTTGTTACTACTTGATGAGCCAACGGCAGGAATGTCTCGACATGATACCAACAGAACAATCGAGACCATGAAAGAAATTAAAAAAGGCGGGATGACCAAAATCATCATCGAACATGATATGCATGTAGTCTTTAGTGTGGCCGACCACATCTCGGTTTTGGCGCAGGGAGCTATAATCGCTTCAGGTACGCCGGAAGAGATAAAAGGAAACCCCGTGGTACAAGAAGCTTACCTTGGTGGGGCGCACCTGTGAGTGATGAAACATTGAATGATGAAACTTTGAGTAATGAAACCGTGAACGATGAAGTAATAAACGATTCGGTAATGAGCGATAAGTTACTGAGCGATGAAATAAAAGGTGGACATGCCCCAGGCGTACCCGCTGTTAAAAGCAGTGGTTCATCACCCGCCTTCTTATCATGCTGGGATATGCATTCCTACTATGGTGAGAGTTATATTGTACAGGGCATCAGTTTTGATATTCACGAAGGAGAGATTGTTGCTCTGTTAGGTCGTAACGGTGCGGGCAAGACTTCTACCCTACGTTCAATAGCACGTATGGATGCTCCCCAGATGAATCATGGGGAGATATGGCTTGACCATCAGCCGCTGCACACCATGAAAGCCTATAAGGCTGCCCAGCTTGGTGTTAGCCTGGTACCTGAGGATCGAAGGATTATCCCTGGACTGACAGTCGAAGAGAATCTTCAACTGGCTCAGATTGAAAAACCGATTGGCTGGTCTATCGAGCGCATTTATGAGCATTTTCCCAAGTTGGGAGAGCGTCGTGAGCAAGAGGGCGTCACACTATCTGGTGGTGAGCAGCAGATGCTTGCTATCGGACGTGCACTCGCGCGCGATATTAAGCTGCTTTTGCTTGATGAACCTTATGAGGGGCTTGCGCCCGTCATCGTCCACGAGATCGAAAAGATACTGGAAAATATCAAATCGCTGGGAATAACCACGGTGATTGTTGAGCAGAATGCCATTGCAGCACTGCACCTGGCCGATCGTGCAATCATCCTCGATATGGGTCATATCGTTTTTGATGGTACCGCCCAGGAAGTGCTCGATAACGAGGAGCTGCGTCAGCAGTATCTGGCAATCTAGACTGTGAAAGAAACGCTTAAACCAGGAATCGAATACACTCACACCTTTCGCATAGGGAGTAATAAGTGCGTTCCGGCACTTTATCCTGAAGCGGAAGAATTCGTTGCCATGCCTGAGGTCTTTGCCACGGGTTTTATGGTTGGCTTTCTCGAATGGGTCTGCATCAAGGCACTTAATCCACATATTGACTGGCCGCATGAGCAAAGTCTCGGCACCCACATCAACATTAATCACATTGCAGCCACACCCCCCGGCTTTGAGGTTACCGCAAAGGTACGCCTGGTTGAGGTTGATGGTCGTAAACTCCGCTTTGAAGTTGAGGCGCACGATGGCGTGGATCTAATCTCAAAAGGCGAACATGAGAGAGTTGTTATCGAAAGGGTGCGATTCGATAAAAAGATGAGCAATAAAAAAACTACCAGCGGTACAGATATAAAAAGTGACCGTTAACAGGAGAGAGGTGATTGACTCGGGCCATTCATGGCCTTCACCCTTCGGGCAGCCTACGGCTGTCCCAAATTGATCCAGTCAATTTGGTCGACCGTTTCGACTGCATCGAAACGGGACGCACTTCAGTGCGCCCGCAGGGTGAGTGCCAGGGAAGGCGCTCATCAACCCTCTTCTCGGGTTCAAATCCCTACTGATAATAAAAAAGGCCACCCATTTGGGCAGCCTTTTATATTATTGGCGGTGGTTGCAGTCTGCAGCGAACCAGTCTCCAAAAGATTCCCTGAAAAACAGGAAAATACAGGGAAATCCTCCATTTCCCATTCCAAATTTGGCATTATGTTGCTATCAAACAGGGTAGAATCCCATCAGATTTATCGCTTGGCCGGTTTAAGAAAAATATTCCGCTGGATTGGGGTGAACAGCGGAGAATTTTTAGGTTCCCTTAATGGCGAACGTCTGCTTTGCAACGGTTGCAGTCATTCAACTATTTAAATCTAACGTCTGCTATTGGATATTAGGAGACAGTCACAATAACTCTAAACTCCAGCAACTCAGATTTTGCTTACATTCACAAAGATTCCTAAATAACACTTTCGGCCTCTAGCTGACCTTCGTAACGGCGAATATCTACCTGCTATCTACCAAGCATCTGCAACTATTTAAAAAACCGCTTATACAAGGTGTTTCTAGGCTAACGCCACCCGGCCTTAACAATATTTCCTTTATTGGTTGCAAGAGCTGTAAATATCGCTATGATTAACACTGACCGATCGGTCGGTTGTCATTAATAATACCAGGTGAATTGATTGAAAGTTCAACGACAAGCCACTTCGCCGTACAAAGCGTGCTGACCCCCGTGGTTGGTAGCCAGAACCTAGTAATGAGGAGACCCGGTCGATGGCTCAAGCAGTACACGCACCAGACTTACCCGCATCAGCAACCATGAGCGAGGGTGCCCAGACCATCCTTGCTGCAGCGGAGGAACTTTTCGCAGCAAAAGGATTCGCTGGCGCTTCGATCAGCCAAATTGCCAAGCAGGCGGGGATCAGCAAGGCCACTATCTTTCACCATTTCGAATCCAAGGAGGTCCTTTATCTTGCAGTGCTGCAAAAAGC
>JAUVNZ010000301.1 GCA_030599435.1 Gammaproteobacteria bacterium
CATTAGGAATTGGGCAGGCTGTGTTACCGTTAATAGACGCTCAGCGCCTTTTGACACTTTGGCTATTCCCTTGATTCAAAACTATTTTCGTTAGGCAATGACACTTTCGACTAAGTGTTGCATCGACCAGTTGAAATCGCCCTGCAAAGCAGTCATTCATACCTCACATAGATAATGTAGCTCTCTTCACCACGCCTGGCGTGTTTCTCCAATTAACATTTCCACTTTAATGTTGTTGCTGTTTGCGAAAATCCGCTGGTGAATTGCCAAACTGTTCCTGGAAAGCTTTGGAAAAGTGGCTACGACTGGCAAAGCCCACCTTGCTGGCAATACCATCTACGGAGTTATCACTGACCTGAAGTAGCTGGGCCCCACGACGGAGTCTGACATCACGCAGGTAATCCATGGGTGTTCGCCCGAAGCATTTCTCAAAATGTCGTATAAATGTAGACCGGCTCATGTGAGCAACTTCTGCTAGCGAATCAAGTGTGTGGGGTTGCTCCGGGTGATCAAGAATGGTTTGGATGACGCTAGACAAACGCGGATCATCCAGTGCCGATAACCAGGGTAATACGCCGTTTTTTTCCTCACTCACACGCCGCAACACTTCTATCAAGCACTGGTTCATCAACGCGGTCATCATCGCGGCGCTGGCAGCGCCCTCACGGCGATATTCGTCGATCAGCGTCTCAAAAATGCCCCGCATTTTGGATGAGTCACTAAAATCGAGCACGATGGCTTCTTTCAAATGGTCGAACAGCCCCATGCCACCGGCATAACTGACCTGAATACGCCCGCACGCGACGGTAAGCAGTGGTCCATCCAGAGGTCCGGCTACAAGCTCGCAAATCGGCGCATTGGGATCACCCTGACCCTCGACACTGGTCTCGTTGGTCACGGAACCGCATTGAATAGCGTGGTTGAGACCCGGTGGCATGACCGCCAGCGAGTTAGATTTCATATCAAGCAGTTCGCCCGAGCCAAGCTTGAGTTCACCTTCGCCTGAAAGCACGTAGTGAAACGTCACCCAGTCGCGGCAAGGTAATCGCAGCCGCCAACCATCAGCCAACCTGCAGGCTGCAAATGGGTCTACTTTCAGGGCCAGATTATCAAACAGTTTTTCCATCAACATGAGCCACCTCCATGGCATTTCCGTGCTTACCAGCCGCAAATAAGTCTAAATTGGTTCAGTTTGACACGCAAGAACACGCCCTTGAAACCCTTTCGCACCTCTCTCCTGCCAATCTAAACATAACGATTACATGCATTTAGGCACACAACTCAGGAGAAGGACAATGACCACCACTACTATGAATAACATGAATAAAATGAACCCATTTACAGCCCACACACAGGCACAGGGAGTCACCTATATGGAGCACTGGTTTTTTGCTCTCGGCATAGCTGGTCGCCTGATGATCAGCGTGATCGCTTTTGCCTTACATGGGATTTTTCCTTTCATCGACATTGCCAAACGTCATGATCTCGAAGCCACAATGGCCTATCTCAACGAGCGCAATGAGTGGATCGAGTCACAGGAAAAGGTCATCACTATCGACGAGCAAACCAATTTTGGCGCCACCGAACCACAAACGGTTTAAGAACATTTACGATTAAGGAAGCTCCAGCATCCAGACCATAAGCAACCGAAATATGGTTTAATGGGCCAACCATGGCCCAGAGCATACCTATCAATGACCTTGCCTTTATCGCAGCCTTTGCTGCTTTGATTGGTGGTCTTGCGACATATTTGTACCTGAACCGACGTATCACATCCCTTTCCGAAAAAAACACAGAGCTCAACACCACTCTTGAGATGGAACGTAAAGCCCAGTCTGAGAAACTGGAGACCCTGGAGCAAGCTCGGGCCCGACTAAGCGAAACTTTTGGAAATCTGTCCAGTCAGGCACTTAAAACCAATAGCGAAGAGTTTCTGAAACTGGCGCAGGAAAATCTTAAGCAATTTCAGGTAAAGGCTCAGGGTGATCTTTCCCAAAAGGAACAGGCTATTGAGAATTTGGTGAAACCTATTAAAGAAGCCCTGGCAAATACAGAAAAACAAATTCGCAATATGGAACATGAACGTAAAGAAGCCTACGGCTCACTCACCAAACATTTAGAGACTATGTCTCAGGCACAACAAGCATTGCAGGGAGAGACTCGCAACCTTGTTAAAGCACTAAGCCGCCCCGAGGTTCGCGGCCAATGGGGCGAAATGACACTTAAACGTCTCGCCGAACTGGCTGGCATGGTTGAGCACTGCGATTTTTTCGAGCAGGAACACACCAACACCGAAGATGGTGCCCTTCGGCCAGACATGATCGTGCGTATGCCAGGAAATCGTGAAATTGTTGTCGATGTAAAAACACCGCTAGATGCATATCTGTCTGCAGTAGAAGCATCCAATGAGGCTGAACGTGAAACGCATCTTGCACGTCATACTAAAAATGTTCGCAAGCGGGTTCAGGAACTGGCGGGTAAGGCGTACTGGAATCAATTTAAAAAATCACCTGACTTCGTGGTGTTGTTTATACCTGGTGATCAATTTTTAAGTGCAGCACTGGATAAAGACCATGGCATATTGGAAGATGCCATGCAGAAAAAAGTAATCCTGGCGACTCCCACTAGCTTTGTTGCGCTACTTAGAGCAGTCGCCTATGGCTGGCGACAGGAATCTCTAACAGAGAATGCAGAAAAAATTCGAGAGGTAGGTGAAGAACTCTTTGGAAGGCTTGGCACGTTTGCCGATCACCTGGGGAAAATGGGTAAGAGCCTTAATAGCTCCGTTCAACATTTTAATAAAGCG
>JAUVNZ010000357.1 GCA_030599435.1 Gammaproteobacteria bacterium
AGCCCTGCTTTCTGAAGAACAACTTCTTTATCTGGTTCGGAGTCAGACAAAATAAACTTCAACGCAAACACTAAAACCAGCAACAGTGATCCGATTAAAATAAAAGAAAGCTTTGACGGGGTTCCGGTTGTAGAAGGAATAACATGACTTGCGGTACTGGTGGCAGTTTCAGAATTTGAGCCAGTATCATCACCCTGATGAACCGATGCAATCAGTCGGTAGCCGCGTTTTGAAACAGTTTGAACGATCCTGGGATCTTTAGGGTGATCGTCGAACGCCTTACGTAATTTTGCCATCGAGCGGCTGAGGGAATCGTAACCCACAATCATGCCTGCCCAGACCTGATCTTCCAGCTCCTGCCGTTCGATGACCTCGCCCGGTCGCTGGGCCAGGTATACCAGCACATCCATAACCTTGGGCTCCAGGCTCACCATTTTGTCGCCTAACTGGATCTGATTTGTCTGAGCATCAACAATCCAGTCGCCCACGTTAAAAGGCCTGGTTTTATCAATGATTAATGATTCTGAGCCATTCGACATAGCCATTCTGCCCGGTATTCTTCCCTGTAATGTGCTCTAACCTGTTGTTTTTATTAATGGTCATAAAAAGGTCAGAAACAAGTCATGCATTAAGCACATTTTAACACGTCAGTAGAGCTAAATTATTATCACCGGCCAGCAAAAAAATCTGCAACCAAATAATAGGTATAGTTGACTATAATGAAAATAAGGAGAAATCTGATGAACAAACCCATGACATTAACAAAGTTAATACTTATTGCAGGTATGCTCATTTGGTCGACCAACAGTTACGCCAGTGAACTCGATTACCCGATCACTCGTATCAGTGACGATATTCAGCTCATCTATGGCACATTTGATCTGCCAAATCCGGAAAATAAGGGCTTTCGCAATAATCCGGTTTTCGTCACTACCAGTAAAGGTCTGGTTGTATTCGATCCCGGCGGTAGCGCTGCGGCAGGGAAATTCGTTATCAAAAAAGCCAAAAGCCTTAACAAAGGCCCCATTGTCGCCGTTTTCATTTCTCACGCTCATGGCGACCACTGGCTGGGCAACGAAGCCGTTAAGGATGCCTATCCCAATGTCATTATCTACGGCCATGAAAACATGAAAAAACAGTTACTCAGTGGTGATGGCAAGCAGTGGGTAGACATAATAAATAAAGTGACAAAAAATGCTGCACAGGGAACTCGTGTTGTTGCGCCAGATAAAACAGTAAAAGATGGAGATGTCATTACCGTTGGCAACAAACAGTTTCGTATACATCACACCGGACCCGCTCATACCGACGGTGACATTATGGTTGAAATCGTTGATGAAAATATCCTCTTCATCGGAGATGTGGTACGCAACGGCATGCTGGGTATTATGGACGGAAATGCTAATTTCAAAGGCAATATAGTCGCGATAGATGCGATGCTCAAAAAAGATTTCAAACTATACATTCCAGCACATGGTAAAGGCGGCGGCAAGGAAGTGTTAACCAAATACCGTGCGTATCTGAGCACAGTATATAACAAGGTTAAGAAACTTTACGATACCGGAATGGCTGACTTTGAAATGAAACCAAAGATCATGCCTGATCTGGAGCCATACAAAAACTGGACCGGATTTGATCTTCGAGCCGGCAAACACATTAGCCAGGTTTATCTGGAAATTGAAAACGAAGGCTTTTGAACAAGCACCTAAAGTTAAATTAAAAGAGTTATTATAACCTTCCACCGGTCGCCTGCACCGGTGTTGGGTTGTCTCCACTCGTAACCCAGAAAGCGGCGCCTTTGTTTGCAGGAAGGCCCGTAAGATTAGCTTTGAACTTCCAGGTAACTACTTCGCTTTCAATATTTCCTTTTATGGCATCAGTATTAAAACTAACAAAATCATGTCTTAGTTTTTTACCTTCATTTTCACCAGCACGTATTTCTGTTTCCAGGCCAAATCCCAACCATGCAACGTTAAGAATTACAGAATTAGTAATTTTATTTGTAGGTTTAAAGTTAGCCGTAACAACACCCTTATTTACACTGACAGTTAATTGACCAACCTGTTTGTCAGAGGTGCTTACTGTGCGGCCACGTCTCCAGCCACTCCACTCTTTACCATTACGCACAAACCCAGGGGTATAGATCGTTCTGAGATTGCGCCATCTCGCATAATTTCGTTGGCGCTGAGTGTATTCTGCTTTAGAAAACTC
>JAUVNZ010000364.1 GCA_030599435.1 Gammaproteobacteria bacterium
GGCACGTATTCTGAGTATGGACCGCTTTGGGCGCAGGTCTCCATGGCGCCTTTCCGAGTCTACAAGGGATGGGTTTCAGAAGGGGGTATACGCTCGCCGCTGATCATCAGTGGCCCCGGTGTGCAGGGTGCAGGCGAAATAAACAAACAGGCAATTCTTAATATCACAGACATTGCGCCGACCATGTTGGAGCTAGCTGGCATTGAGCATCCCGCTAACTACAAAGGACGAGAAATTGTTCCTATGCAGGGCAAATCCTGGAAGAGGATGCTTAAGGGTAGCGTCGAATCACCCCGTGCCTCAGATGACTGGCTGGGCTTTGAGTTATTCAACAACCGAGCGATTCGCCAGGGTGACTGGAAGATCAGTTGGCTTTATGAACCGTTCGGTACTGATGATTGGCAGCTGTTCAACCTTGCCGAGGACCCTGGCGAGCAGCATGACCTGTCCGAAAAATTCCCTGATAAAAAGAAAGCACTTATCGCTTTGTGGGGTGAGTATGTGAAGACGAACGGGGTGATTCTTGGAGACAGGTCGCCCTTTGAAAAAGCTAGAAAAGCTCTGCCTGATTCAGTGCCTGAGTATGATAGCTACCCGCCTGTTCGTGGTTTGGAAGCACTTCCTTATAAAAAGCTAATCCAGCTCATGAGCGGTAATACGGAGGGTAAATGATGAAATCAAGAAACGAACTCACCGCTCAGCTTGTTGGAATTTCTGTAACAGCCATTATTATGTCATTTGGTAGTCTGGCTATTGCCGTTGATGATGGTGCACGAACTTACTGGAAGCAAAGAGATGGCACGGATGTGGTGTCTTTTCAGTATCTAAACTTGAATATGCAAGCTTCCGACAGCCAACAATTTGATCCCGGCCAGTATATCTATCCGAACTCGGACGCCGAAGCCAATATCATGATTGCCAGCTGGGCCCACCACATGACATTGTTCAACCGAGCGTCGTTGTTTGCCGTAAATGTTGGTGGTGGCAGTGTTGGTGTTGATGTCGACACCAGCTTCATACCATCAGACTTTTTACCACCAGGTGTAACACCTGGTAGTACGTTCAGTCAGTCAGCCTCGGGATACATTGACCCTTCGGTACAGCTAGATGTTAATCTTTTTGGCACCTCATCACTTGTAGGTACCGCCGATCTGTTGAACTATGAACCGACCTGGACCATTGATGCTGCGGTAATGCTAGCGCTCCCCGTTGGCGAGTACGATGGCGACAAACTGGTGAATATGGGGCTGAACCGATGGTGGGGTCGTCTCGCTTTACCTATCAAATATCATTTCGGTGTGTTTGCCCCTGGCTACATGTCGAGTTTTGAATTGACCCCTTCGGTATGGATTTTCGCAGAGAACGATGATTTTCTGGGGCAGTCATTGGAGAATGCCCCCCTGCTGCAACTTGAAGCACATTTAACCCAGGATTTTACTCGCACCTTTTTCGGTTCTCTGGATCTGCTTTACCGCAGCGGTTTCCAGTCAGAAATTAACGGCGTTGAGGTAGGGGAAGAGCTCGACATTGGGGATGTTGGCTTTACCTTGAATTTTCAAGCATCGGACAACCTCTTCGTACGCACCACTTACAGCTCAAACGTGTTTGGTGACGACAACCTGAATAACAGTATTATTCGTTTGCAGCTTGTTTACGGATGGCACCGACTAACAGAAAACATGAAA
Organism: Gammaproteobacteria bacterium; assembly: GCA_030599435.1. The sequence continues at coordinate 1,686 of JAUVNZ010000364.1, forward strand.
AAGCTGAAAACGGGGCACTAAACAAGGATATTGAGAGGCGATGTTATTAACTGAAGGTCCGCTCATGGCCGTACTCGTAAGTTCACCTAAAAATCTTGAGGGTCTGCTTTGGGTGTTTTGAGCCATTAGTAATGTAGTCATTATCCTACATCAACAACCACACCAGACCGACAGATATAAGTTTAATCTTTAAGTATTATTTAACTCAGCCGATGCACGGACAGCATCAAGAACCGGAAGTCAGGCTGCTAGCACCCCTATTACGGATAGCGGGTGCTTTTTTATGTGTGTTATATTATTGGCGTTTAACATCAAATGGAGGGTGTGTGAAAAAACTAAAACCGTACTGGCTAAGTATTAATAATACTTAAAGATTAAACTTATATCTGTCGGTCTGGTGTGGTTGTTGATGTAGGATAATGACTACATTACTAATGGCTCAAAACACCCAAAGCAGA
>JAUVNZ010000096.1 GCA_030599435.1 Gammaproteobacteria bacterium
ATGCGAAACGACTCGCCGCACGCGGCTTTGTGGTACTGGCGCCGGATATTTACGGTGCACACTTCATGGGCACCCATCCTGTCGAACATGATTACGAACTGGAAAAAGACGTTAACGCCGCAGTAGACGTTTTACTGGCCCGGAAAGACATCAGCACCCGCAAGGCCTGCATTTATTCCCACACCCGCGGTGGTTACTACTCACTGAAAGTGGCCACCACCTTCAAACGTCAGGAAAAAGAACTCGCCTGCTACGTATCGTACTACCCTCACCTGCAAGATCCTAACGCCCCCGAACCGATGCAGGTATACGGCTATGCAAAGGAGATTAACGACCTTACCCTGCCGACATTAATTTTCATCGGTGAAGATGAGCAATACCAACGCCGTCGCATCATCGAGTCCAGCATTAAAGCATTACAGGAAAAAGGACGCGATGCACGACTAATCATTTATCCCGGTGTGGGTCGCGGCTTCGACTTCCGCCCCGAACGTGTGCGTACCTTCGCCGACGACCTCGCCAGTAAAGATGCCATTCAGCGTGCTGCCGCCTTTATTCGTAAAAATCTGGCAGCCCACTAAAAGGAAAGTATCATGAGCAAGTCATTAAACACTTTTTTGTTTACTACAGTGATTTTAGCGTTATCACTTTATTTAGCTGCATGCGGAAAGGACGAAAAGGCAAAACCGGCGATGGAAAAAGCCGCACCTTCACAAGTAACACAACCTGCCGCAAAACCTGAAACAACGCCTGAAACACAGGCACCGGAAATTTCCCAGCCAGCAGCCAGTGAACCGTCTTCAACTACAACAACTACTACACCTAAAGTAGAAACACCCCCCGTTGCTCAGCAAACCTCTACCAATCGCGAACAAATGCTTAACCTGGCCAGAAAAAGTGGCTGTCATGCCTGTCACAGTGTAAATAAAAAGCTTGTTGGCCCTGCATGGAACGATATTGCTGCACGTTACAAAGCCAAGGCAGATGCTCGCACATTATTAATCGAAAAAGTATCCAAGGGTGGCAGGGGTAGTTGGACAGATGTTGTAGGTAACGTTGCCATGCCCCCTTATTCTCCGCGAGTCTCTAAAGAAAACATCGAACGCCTGGTGGATTTCATCCTGTCTTTGTAGAAGACAATGGGGAACAGTAATATTTAATAATGAACAGATTAATCCAATAGAGGAAAGGCCGCGCTTAATGCTCATGAACCACAATGTATAAAGAAACTTTAAGCGCGATTGCCATTGCCCTCACATTTATCGCGTTCCTTCCATACATTCGTTCCATCCTACAAGGCAAAACAAGACCTCACGTTTTTTCCTGGGTAATTTGGGGCTCCACTACTTTCGTTGTTTTTCTGGCGCAACTTTCAGACGGCGGCGGTGCAGGTGCCTGGCCAATCGGTGTTTCAGGCATTATCACCCTGTATGTGGCATTCCTGGCTTTTACCAAAAAGTCGGATAGTACGATCACCCGAATTGACTGGGTATTTTTATTACTGGCAGCGACGTCTTTGCCATTATGGTATGTCACCTCCGATCCTTTATGGGCGGTGGTGATATTAACAACGGTAGATGTTATTGGTTTTGGCCCAACCTTTAGAAAAGCCTACCACCACCCTTTTGAAGAACAGTTGTTATTTTATGGCTTGATGGCAACGCGTAACCTTATTGCTGTTGCTGCATTGGAACATTATTCGCTGACAACGGTATTATTCCCCACAACACTGGCTGGCGCTTGTCTGATATTTATCCCGATGGTGGCATATAGGCAATACAAGCTGGCAACTCTTTAAGTAAGCCAATGAGGCAATTTACGTAAACTATTTCAGCCCTGCCTTACTTAACCCATTAACTAGATGCTTTAACTGTGTGGGGTCGATGAACGGTATCATGGGGTCGATAGAAGAGATGGTTATGTCTGGATCATCGAGATGAATCTGCTCCAGTTGCCAACTGGCATCCCCAATACGACCCAGGTGCGCATAAGACGCCATTAACCATAATCGTGGCTCATGAGCATTGGGGTTTCTTTCCAACGCATGTTCAAATTGCTTAATCGCATTAGTGTAATCGTGCAAATAAAATTAAAAACAGATTTAAAAACGGAAATTCAAACCCGCCGAAATTACTGGATACAATGTAAATCCTTTAATGTCGTCTTCGGCATTAGCTTCTTCAGCTGCAAGATCTGCTAAAAATGCTGCCGATTGGTTGACAGCGGGGGTTCCACCAGCAGTCGAAAAGTCTACCTGTGGCTCACCCTGCATTAAAACACCTATATCCAGAGTAAATCCCAGACCGCTACTGGCACTATGCCCGAATCCTATACCTGCATAGGGCGCCATTCTTTTAAAGTCTACAGCTGCTTTTAATATACCAACATCTGCAACGGGATATAGCGTTCCACCAATATCGTAAGTAAGGCCACTTGGCCTGGCCGTCATACCCAATTCATTACTATTTATCATCACACCGGCGGTAAAGCGGAATGAACCCGCAAAGGGATGAAAGTTTGCCAGCACGGCAATCGTCTGAAGGTCCAGGTCTACATCGTAATCAATGCCGTCCGTCGTATCAGTGCTGCTGGAAGAATATTTATTAATACCAACACCCATGGTTAACCTGGGGCTTATTGCGTAAGTTATTTCTACTCCCGCCCCCAGCGTACCTGCTTTAACTCCCGCGCCTAAACCACCTGCCTCAGAGGCAAAGACCATTGAACCTGTGGCTAGCAGTACAGCCGCCACCAAAATCGAGGATATTTTTCTCATCCGTTTTCTCCTTAATAAATCTACATATTTCTGTGGTTAAATCATGCTAAATCAGAGGATTTTTCTTCGATTTGTCCTACAGATTGAATATCGACGTATACGGTCAAAAGATTTATGAACGGGTTCAAACTTTAGGAATATATGGAAGGCCAGCGGGGGAAATCAAAGGGGTTCAGCTTCTTCCTACAACACTTTTTCAGCTCACTTTTTGCCTATTCGGTGGAAATACCGTGCTGCTTATCCCATTTGTATTTTATGATCACGCCGCCAAGGATCACAACAGAAAGCAAAACCAGCGGGCCAAATGTGGCGATATCAAGCAAGTCATTCAATGAAGCGCCACCAGCTGCCTGGTAGATCACTTGCGCATAAACGTATGACTTCAGACCTATACCAATAAAAGTCGCGGGCACAAAATACCAGAGGTTGATTTTCAGAATACCCGAACTGTAATTAACCAGGCCGTGAGGGAATGCTGGCATTATCCGCATAGCCAGCAGTGCAAAAAAATTATCCTGTTTGTGAAGTACCTTATATATATGCGAGCTCTCTACCCGATGCACCCACTGATCTGACAGAGTGGCAGAGAAAAAGTAAGCCGATATCCCACCCAGAGTAGCGCCTGCTGCAAGAATAAAACTAGCGGTCAGCGGTGGAAACAAGACTGCCGCAACCCACAGGAAAACCGTACCTGCCAGGGCAAAGGTAAATAACAATACTTGCAGCAACACCAGAACCACTGGCAGCCACCAGTGGTCTGTGTATTGTCGTGCGACCGATATCAATTCACCGGGATCCAGCAAGCCAGACAACTGCAACAAAGCACCTACTGTGATAAGCGCAATAAGGATGAGTAATTTATACACGACACTCCCGACATTCTCTCAAACTACAGCTTTTTATCTATCACCTCCCTTATGATACAGCCGTTTACAATGGGAGCTCTTTTGCCGGAATATTTTTTATTAAACGGTTGGGTAATTCAATTTCCGGGCAACCAGTAAAGTCCTTGTGAATATAATTCTCCACCATGGCGCGGGTGTGTTCATTAAGGTGCGCATTCAACAGGCCATGAAAATGGGGGCTCGCCACCAGCACAAGACGTCGGAAGTCATTGGCCTTTCGTCCTGCATTCAGCTCTGAGGCTAACTCCCCAGCAAAACGATTTGCTTCAAAATATTTAGGGTCTGCAGGGTCTCCCATAGATCCATGACCAGTTCCTCTGGACTTATAATGGCCAGGACGGTCCGAAGCCAACGTCGAACCCTTTGCCCTACTTTCCGGGTGGGTAAAATCCTTTAAACATGTCATTTTCTTCCCGATTCTTTCGGTCGCATATAAATTCGCCCTGCTTGCATTAGCAACCAGAACCCAGGTGTTATCCATATTGTACCTCCAGCAGATTTATTCTATTTCTACCCAAAGCATAGACCGCTCACCACATTTTTTCAGGGTTTATCGAGGATTCCTTTATCCCAATAACCTGAGGAATCAACTAAAGTATTGAGAATGTAAAAAACCTCTTTAATCTTGTAACTGCGCCTATAACAGTTTGATATAATCGCGTTTTATTCCACTGAAGACATTAAAACCATGTTGATTGTTGTTTCTCCTGCCAAAACACTGGATTACGAAACCCCTCCAAAAACCAAGGTCTCCACACTACCGGATTACCTGGATAACTCTCAGGAATTGATCACCCGTCTTCGGCATTTATCGTCCCCTGATATCTCCGAATTGATGCATGTAAGCAAAAAAATTGCCGACCTAAATTTTGGCCGCTACAAAAGCTGGAACAAAAAGTTCACTGAAAAAAATTCCAAACAGTCAGTGCTGGCTTTTAAGGGGGACGTTTACACAGGATTGAATGCTGATACGTTTAATAGCAAAGATTTCAACTTTGCGCAGAAACATTTGCGTGTTATTTCAGGCCTGTATGGCCTACTACGCCCGTTGGATTTAATGCAGGCCTATCGACTGGAGATGGGAACTAAGCTTGATACAAAACGGGGGAAAAATCTTTACGAATTCTGGGGGCCAACCATTACCGAAGGCCTAAATACACAACTTAAAAAAATCAAATCTGACTACCTGATTAACCTGGCCTCAAACGAGTATTTCAAGGCAGTGAAGCCAAAAGAACTGGATGCAGAAATAATTACACCGGCCTTTAAGGAATATAAAAACGGTGAGTACAAGATGATCGGTATCTTTGCCAAAAAAGCGCGCGGTATGCTAAGTCGTTACATTATCCAGAACCAACTGACTAATCCCGAAGATATAAAATTATTTAACGAAGAAGGTTACAAATTTAACAAGAAACTTTCTAAAGGCAACACATGGGTATTTAGTCGGAACAGAAAATAATCAGAACATATGACTCTGACATTAATCACCTTATAAACCTATTACATATTTACAACTGCTGAATAAGGGGTTAAAAGTGGAACCATTTCTTCTGGTGGATAACCCAGCTGGGTCATACTTTCTTCCGCAACCTGCAGACCAAGTTCAGGCGCCACACTTTCCTCAATAACAGACTGATAATAGTTTTCAAGTCCTGTTATTGCATCAGCAAGAAGATCCAGACTATCTTTACTAGAACCAGATTTATTTGTAAGTATCTCTTGATTAAAATAACGCCCTATTGCACTTGTTAAATTTGATTGCTGTTCATCATTTATTGTTTTAGCCGTACCGGCAATTTGATTTAATAAATTTGGTACATTATCAACTAATTGTACATTTGAAGGCTCTTTAGAAAACTCACTGACTTCATCTTTTATTAATTTAATAACTTCCAGTATTTCCTGCGCAACTACTTTTAATAAACTTTCGTATTCCGCCGCTGAAAGTTCATTTTCTTCATCAGACTGTTTCATGACCCTGCCTAAATTGCCAAGCGATGCTTCTATTGTAAGAAGCACAGTAGCTATATCCATAAGGTCATTTTCACTAATTGGCTCTCCCTGAGTTATTTTCATAGAGAGAAATTCTTTTTGTTCATTAATCATATCTTTATGGCTAGCCATTCCCAACATTTCTAAAGCATCGCCCACCGAAGAGAAATTACTCAGTACTGACTCCATGCCTTCTGCGACTCCACCCCTTCCATGTAATATTATGTCTAGCGCACATTTGATAGAGGTTAGCTCCTCGTTTAACTGTGCTGAAATGCTATCAACTAAATTTGCATTAAACCCATACAAATTTTCTCTGGCATCTTTCAGTGCGTGGTCATCTGCATAACCTAAAGAAAATGCTTTTTTAATTTCGATGACCCTGTCGTTATATGAGCTTGATTGAGCGACATAATACAAGAGGCTTTTTATGATTTTATCCTGAGAACCATCTGTATTGATTCCACCTTCTGATTTAATGATCCGTTTTATTTGTCGATCCACTCGACCAAGTAACATTTTAACGGCAACGCTCGACTCAATCCCCTGTTCTTTCAATGATTCAACCACACCTAAGGCAACCCACCACAGTTGCTCTTCTTTTTCAGTAGTACTTGCGATAAGCAGGTTATCCAGAACCAGTATTAATTTTTCCAGACTTTTTTCAAGATTCTTCTCTTTAAACACTCCGAGTAAACCAGATAAATACCCCGGGCGTAATTTTTTTGCCAC
>JAUVNZ010000296.1 GCA_030599435.1 Gammaproteobacteria bacterium
ATCGCAAAAATACCTCTGTGTTCACCAAGCTTATGTAGATTGCCCAAAAACTCTAATGTATTCGACACAACCCAGCGATCAATATCTGGCATCAGGTGATAACGATCCGCTGCAGCAATAAATGCTGCTTGTCGAACAATCTCATCGTTATCATCCAACATGCGCAACAGTACTTCAAAATGTGTGCTTTTATCCGGGTCTTCACTGAGAGAAACAATATTCTGACAATAAAGCCGGAAGCGATCTTCCTTAAGCGCGTGACGGATACGTTGTATCCAGCGAATTTCACCGTCTCTTTGGCGTAATGCCAAATCGCGAGCAGTATAGACATGGACCCGGTTACGTCCCTTTTCTTTTGCTACGTAACAGGCAGAATCTGCAATGCGCAGAATATCTGCGATATTGTCCCATTGAGGTGTGATTGGAACCAGCCCGATACTAACGCCTATTTCAAACGGTTTGCTTTCCCACACAAAACGATAATCCCGTATTGCACGGCAAAGTGATTTGGCCGTACGTCTGGCTTTTTCCATCGAGCAGCTTCTGAGGATAACGCCAAACTCATCGCCACCCAGGCGAGCCAGACTATCGTCTTCGGTCAGCTGCCCCTGTAACAATATCGATAATTCCTTGAGCAACTCATCCCCTGCCGCATGACCATAACCATCGTTGATCAATTTAAACTGATCAAGATCCATATAAAACAAAGCATGTCGCTCATCACCAGCATGAACACTATCCAGAGCTTCCTGTAGCTGTGTTTCAAATTGACGGCGATTAAGAAGCCCGGTTAGTGCGTCGTGGCTGGACTCATACTCCATCCACCGTTCCATGCCTCGTAATTCAGAAACATCGTTTAACACCACCACGGCACCGGCAATATCGCCTTCAGCGTCGTGTATCGGTGTTGCAAAATCCTGGATGATAAATTCCCAACCACCTTTGCGTAGTAACACGCGATTACTCTGGCCATCAACACTGCCCTGTTCACGCAAACAACGACCTACCGTTTCATCGGGACCCTCTATGTTATTTTCATCTACCACATGGTAAACATCCTTGAGCATTTGCCCTCGGGCATCCTGGCAGCTCCAGCCGGTAAGATGTTCGGCAGTTGGGTTTAGGTATTCAACACAACCCTGCTTATCCACGGTAATAACACCATCATTAATATGCTCAAAAACCTGTTGTGCCATGAGTCGTTCCTGCAATTGCCCTTTTAGTGCATGGTGATGATCAGTGAGGTCGTTACCTACACATACAGCACCTGTCACATCACCCAGGGCATTTCTTGTAACCGCGACTGACCAGGCAATACAGGCCTCTTTCTTTTGGCCTTCTACCCAATGACGATCCAGTATTGTTTGTTGGTCAAGCTGATGAGGGCATTCACGCAATAATGTTTTAACCGCGGCAGGCAGGAAATTTTCCGGATTCTCGCCAGCAAACAACCACTGGCCGTGTTGATTGGTAAAAACAACTTCTCCGTTTGCATCCACTCTTACGATGATACTGGCAGCTACATCGACAAGTTCCTGCGACTTCCCATCTCCAACATTTTCACCAGAGTACTCTTCACTAAACACAAACAGTTTTCCGATGACGCGGCCTTTATCCAGAAGCGAGGTCAGCATGAAATTTACGGCGACTTTTTTGCCATCTTTACGGGAGATTTGGGCACTAACGTTGAGATGGGGGCAATTGATAGTTTTCAGTGCGGGGCACTTTGAACCAGAATTGAGTGTTGCAACACCGCTTGTGGCATTGCTTGTGGTATTAGAGGAAGTCTCGGAGCTAACTTCAGTGGAGACATCCTGAAGCGAAAAGTTACTGTAAGCAAAGAAGTCCTTGCCTTTTAAATCATCGATATCCCATCCCAGTATTTTTTCAGCTTCTGAATTAATACTGATGACACAACCCTTTTGATCGAGGGCTACTATCCCTTCACCTGATTCTATAGCCAAATCAGGCAACTCTTCCTGGGTTATCCCTTTAACAAGGTTCAATTTCGTCTGCAATCAAGCACCCTGTCCTATTCTACGACTTGTTTATTATAGTTATCCACCTCTGCCTTGCACTAGTTCTTACGACTGTACAAAAAAACTGGCAGTTTGGTGACCGCCAGCGAATCTAAACATAGTTTAGAGGAAAAGCCAATAACTTATTGGGAAATAAGCATTATTTATTTGCTGCAATACGCAAACGAAGGGCATTGAGTTTTATGAAGCCTTCTGCATCTTTTTGATTATAAGCGCCATCATCGTCCTCGAAAGTTGCTATGTTGGCATCAAACAAGCTATCCGTTGCCGATTCCCGACCTTCAACGATCACATTTCCCTTGTATAATTTGAGACGCACCTTGCCATTAACCGTTACCTGAGACTCATCAATTGCAGTCTGCAACATTTTCCGCTCACCGCTCCACCAGTAACCATTATAAATCAGCGAGGCATAACGTGGCATCAGTTCATCTTTAAGATGGGCAACTTCCCGATCTAAAGTAATGGATTCCATGGCACGATGACCCTTGAGCATCACGGTGCCAGCCGGGGTTTCGTAACAACCGCGAGATTTCATGCCCACATAACGATTCTCAACAATATCAGCACGACCAATACCGTTTGCTCCAGCCACTTTATTCAAAGTCTCCATCACTTTCGCAGGGCTCATGGACTTGCCATCAATCGCCACGATATCGCCCTTCGCATAAGTCAGCTCTATAACAGTCGCTTTATCCGGTGCCTGTTCAGGTGATACCGTCCAGCGCCACATATCGTCTTCAGCACCCGCCCAGGGGTCTTCCAGCACGCCACCTTCATAGGAAATGTGCAGCA
>JAUVNZ010000111.1 GCA_030599435.1 Gammaproteobacteria bacterium
ATACGCTGCGCCATGTTGCGCCACGAAAGTCGTGGCCTGCACTACACCCTCGATCATCCTGAGCCCGACAACTCAAAACCACCTGAAAATACGATTTTGGTGCCCCCGAATTATATTTCAGCATCAAACAACAAACACAAGACGGCGTAAAACTAGCTGTCATTTTCTTTTCCTTCCACACCTAATCTCACACGCAAACGCCTGAAAGACTCTTCATCAAGCGCATCACGAAAAAGCGCAACAGATCGACTTCGTTGATTTTCAGCTTTATTATAATTGAGAACCACTAACCAGGCGCTTACATAACTCGACGGCAATAAATACGTTTCGTATTGCGTGCCATCGTTAAGCTCCAGCGCCCATTCTCCTCCCTCTTTCCATGTCAGTGTGTTTACATTTGCCAACCCTTTGCCTCGCAAAACAATAAACAGACTAACAGCAAGTAATATCAACAAACCGATTTTTATTATCCATGAAAAAGCTAACGGTAAAACAGCAGCCATAGCGCCCAGATGAGCTATTGAAAACAAACCAATAAAAATTCGGGAAGTTTCAGGCTTTAGAACAAGCGGACTGGCGTATTTTGGTGACGACATTAATCAGGCTCTTCTCAGAAGGTGTGGAACGGCCCATCAGGTATTCAAGCAAGTCATTATCATTACAGGTCAATAGCTGTTCAAAGTCAGTTCGCTCTTGTGTATTTAAACTTTGGTAATCACTATTCAAAAATCCCTGGAACAATACATCCAACTCTGCCATACCACGACGGCAGCGCCAATAAATTTTACTGGAGGGCCGATTGTTCATAAAATTTACCAAATTTATAACTAGCAAGCTGTTGAGGAATTTCCTGACGAGTGCGAGACAAGGCAAAAATTGTGACAAATTCGCCAGGAGCGAATTTGGGCCGCGAAGTGACCCCGAAGGGGTGAAATACAAGGATGTATTTCATCAAAAAACGGAGTTTACATGCAGTCTGTCGTTTCACGACCCCGCATTTTTGAATCATTTTTTTAACATCGTATCGTGCCGTCAGAAATTTATTCAACATTTGCTAGACGAGATGTTTAAGCATCATCTTCTTGATATTGCCTATAGCTTTCGTTGGATTAAGACCTTTAGGACACACATCAACACAATTCATGATGGTATGACATCGAAACAAACGATACGCCCCTTCTAAATCATCCAGGCGTTCCGAAGTTGCCTGATCTCGACTGTCTGCAATAAAACGCCATGCCTGTAACAAAGCAGCAGGGCCACGAAATTTTTCCGGGTTCCACCAGAAAGATGGACAGGAAGTTGAACAGGCGCCACAAAGAATACATTCGTAAAGACCATCAAGTTGATCACGCTGTTCAGGTGTTTGTAAATATTCTGTTTCAAGTTTCGGGTCATGCACGGTGAGCCATGGTTTAACCGCACGGTATTGATGATAAAATTTTTCCATATCAACAACGAGATCACGAATCACCGGCAGGCCAGGCACAGGCCTTATCTCTACGGGTTCTTTTAGAGAATCCAGCGGCGTGATACAGGACAAACCATTGCGGCCATTAATGTTCATGGCATCGGAACCACACACACCCTCACCACAGGAGTGGCGAAAGCTGAGCGTTTCATCATCCGCTTTAATACGTAATAAGGCATCCAGCAGCATGGCTCCATTATCGAAACCATCCACATTATATTCCTGCATATGTGGATATTTATCTGTTTCCGGATTGAATCGATATATCAGAAATCGCATAGAAATCTTCTCATTACCCTTTTAATATCTCTTAACTAATATCTTTTAACTAATAAATACGCGGCTTGGGTGGAAAACTATCTACAGACAATGGTTTTGTCCGCACAGGTTTATACTCCACTCGACCATCGTCAAAATAAAGGCTGTGTTTCATCCAGTGCTTATCATCACGATCCGGGTAATCAACACGCGAATGCGCACCACGACTTTCCTTTCTTGCAAGTGCGCTCTCCACAGTAGCCAAACCCAGAATCATTAAATTTTCCAACTCAAAGGCTTCAATGCGCGCCGTATTAAACACCTTACTGTGATCACGCAACCGCGCGTTATCCAACCGCGCGATAAGTGCCTTAACTTTTTTAACGCCATCAGCCAAAATTTCTTCAGTGCGAAACACGCTACAGTATTCTTCCATGACTTGCTGCAACTCCTGACGTAAGGCATCTATACTTTCGCCTTCATCATCTTTATCCCATCGCTCAAGTCTTGCTAATGCTGCCTCAACACTGCTTTCATTCATCGGACGGTGGGTACGATTCTCTTTAAGGTAATCAATAATGTGATTACCTGCGGCGCGACCAAACACCACAATATCCAGTAAAGAATTACCACCGAGACGATTTGCTCCATGCACAGAAACACACGCACATTCACCGACAGCATACAATCCAGGTATTGTTTCCTCAGCACTTTGCTCGGTTGGCATCACTACCTGACCGTAACGATTCGTTGGTATACCACCCATGGTGTAATGCGCCGTAGGAAATACCGGGATAGGTTCTTTAATAGGATCAATATGGGCAAAGGTCATTGCCATGTCGCGAATTCCTGGCAAACGTTTTTTGATGACATCAGATCCCAGGTGTTCCAGCTTTAACAAAACATGATCAGCATCGGGGCCACAACCTCGCCCTTCTCGCACTTCAATCGCAATCGCCCGACTCACCACGTCCCGGCTGGCAAGATCTTTGGTATGTGGCGCATAACGTTCCATAAAACGTTCGCCATCCTTGTTAACCAGATAACCACCCTCACCGCGCACCCCTTCAGTAATCAACATGCCTTTACCAGCAATGCCCGTAGGATGAAACTGAAAAAATTCCATATCCTGCACCGGAATACCGGCACGCAACGTCATCGCAATACCATCACCGGTGTTAATGCGTGCGTTGGTATTGGTACGAAACAACTGCCCGACACCGCCAGTAGCTAACAAGGTGGTTTTGGCTTCGATTAACAATGGCTCACCGGTTTCGATGTTAAGCACCACAGCACCTAAAATATAACCGTCATCGTCTTTAACTAAATCAATGGAAAAGTATTCATCAAAAAAATGGGTTTTAGAGCGAATGTTCTGTTGATACAGAGTGTGCAGAATGGCATGACCGGTACGATCCGCTGCGGCGCAGGTTCGAGCTGCCTGATCACCACCGAAGTCCTGACTTTGTCCACCAAAAGCACGCTGATAGATTTTTCCGTTGTCCAGACGCGAAAAAGGTACACCTGAATGTTCGAGCTCTACCACTAAATGGGAAGCTGCTCGACACATGTATTCGATGGCATCCTGATCACCAAGGTAGTCACTGCCCTTGACGGTGTCATACATGTGCCAATGCCAGTTATCTGGTAACACATTAGCTAGTGCAGCATTCATCCCACCTTGTGCTGCAACAGTATGTGAGCGTGTAGGAAATACTTTGGATACCACTGCAACTTTGGCTTCTGCTTGCGACATTTGCAACGCTGCGCGCAAACCACCGCCACCAGCGCCGATGACCAACGTATCGAATTTACGTCGCTCGATATTCATCCCGGCGTCACCGTGCTCGTAACCAAAAGCAATGTCCGCAAGGTCCACAACGCCATGCTAATAAAACTCAAACCAAAGCTTATGAGCAAAATATATCGCAAAGGAACAGAGTTAATGTAATCCATGATGACATCCCTGATACCCACCCATGCATGCAAAAGTAATGCGAAGATAAATAGAATAAGAGCAATGTTAGTGAAAGGATGAGATACCCAGGCTCGCCATACGTCGTAGGTTATTTGCTCACCGCCCCATGCCCCCATTACCTTAATACCAAACACGATAATGAATAGCGCAATATAAGTTGCACTCAGGCGCTGTAGTAACCAGGTACGAAGTCCTGCTGAAGGTCGCCAGCTCATAGCAAAACCCTCGCTGCTATCACCGCCACCACTACCGCACTTATATGGATAAGCCAGGCCGTTTTTCGGGCCACACTTTTGGTCAGACCCACATCAAAATCAATGATTAAAAAACGAATACCCGCGAACAAGTGATGTGCCAGCACCCAACTTAAAAACACACCGAACAATCGCGCTATCTGGCTATCCAGTATTGCGGTCACACGGGAAAAGCCTTCCGGGCTACTGAGTGAGGTTTGTAAAAGGTAAATAAGTCCCGGCAGAGCCAGAACCATCAGCATGCCGGTAAAGCGATGCAGAATAGAGACGACCGCCATGACCGGTTGGCGTATCCGGAGAAGATTGAGAAAAACAGGCCTATCCTGGGTCAAACTCATTAATAACCTTTCTAGTTATACTCAGTTTGATTGAATATTGTTGACTCACCTGATCCTATTTAATTACACACCAAAACAAGGTGTTACTCAACATCGTCGTTATCCGCTATCATTAACCGATTGCTCGACAAGGTCAACGTATTTATAAGGAATAAGAATAGAGAAAACAGAATGATAGAAAACTGGAAACAATTTTTAACTGATCAGAGTGCCATCATCGAAGGCCACCAGGTTAAAAACTACGGTGATGAAAATGCTGAAAAACGTGCTGCGCTAGAGGGGCATATTCTCTGTGACCTATCTCACTACGGTCTGATCCGTGCATTCGGAGAGGAAGCCAGTGATTTTTTACAGAATCAGTTTTGCAACGATGTTCGTAACGTGACTGAAACCCAAAGTCAGCTCAATGCTTACTGTAATCCCAAGGGACGAGTACTGGCCTTCTTCCGGTTATTTCAGATAACCAACCAATATTACATACGACTACCTCAGGAAATGCTTGCTGACACTCAAAGCCGCCTGCAGATGTTTGTGATGATGAGCAAGGTTAATCTTGAAGATGCCAGTGATGAGTTAGTACGAATTGGTTTCTCTGGACCCAATGCAGATCAAAAACTGAGCAAAATAATCGATACAGTACCAACCGAAATTGATACTGTTACTCAATCAAACGATGTAACAGTAGTACGTGTTTCAGATACGCCTCCACGCTTTGAGTTATACGGCAACACTGATGCAATAAAATCCATTTGGGAAAAATTGGCTTCGGAAGCCAAACCTATCGGCAGTAGTGGCTGGAATCTTCTGGATATAAAGGATGCTATTCCCGAAGTAGTAACTGAAACTAAAGAAGCTTTTGTACCACAAATGATAAACCTCGAAGGCATTAACGCGCTGAGCTTTAAAAAAGGTTGTTACCCTGGACAGGAAATCGTTGCACGCATGCACTACCTTGGAAAACTCAAACGACATATGTTTCTGGCGCATACTGATAGCGATAACGTGCCAACACCAGGCAACTCATTGTATGCAGCAGGTTCTGAGTCTGGGCAAGGTGCGGGAAAAGTGGTTCGAGCTGAAATAAACCCAAACGGTGGAACTGATTTGTTGGCTGTTATTGAAATTGCCAGTAAAGAAAAAGGTTCATTACACCTGGAAAGTGCGCAAGGGCCTGTGTTGAATTTACAACCACTGCCTTATGCAATGGGAGAAACTGAATAACTGTGACATCTCAAGACAAAAAACGCTATAAGGAGAAACTATGTTTAATCCAATAAATATCCCGTTCGGCTGCGTCATGTTATTCAATGTCGTTGACTTGAAAGATGGCATCACAGTAAGTGACGTAGAGTTAGTACTTGGCGAAATGTGTAATGTTGTTAAAGAAAACTACGGTGATGACAAAGGTGGCTTTATTGGTGGCCAGGTTTATAAAAATGCCGGTTTTGTATCTAAAGAAGG